>NZ_WIVQ01000080.1:0-19976 GCF_009600545.1 Pseudomonas sp. FSL R10-1339
GGTCAGGCTCGGCCGGGGTTTCGACGCCACACAGCTGGGCCAGCACGCGACGGCCGATATCCCGCAGGTCCGCTGCCCGCTCGGCCAGCAGCGCATCCTGCAAGGACTCCTGCTGACGCGCAGCGGCCTCGATCACCGACATCCACGCGGCTTCGGCGCTTTCGCCCTGCTTGAGGCGCGAATCCACTTCATCGGTCAGTTCAGGGTCGTCGAGCATTTCCTGGTGGGTAATGAAAATTTCGCGAATGGCCTTGGACTGGCTGCGCGTAATCAGGCCTTCAATGTCCTTGCGCACTTCGCTCAGGGCTTTTTGCAGACGCTCGCGCTCGACCACGGAAGACTCGCCACGCAGCGGGTAATCGAACGTTTGCAGCACCTGTATATGGGCAGGGCCAATGGCAATGCCGGGCGATGCGGCAATCGCCTGCACCAGGCTGCCAGCCGCCGGGGCGGTAAGCACCGTGGCAATTTCGGCGACACCGGGCACGGCTTCAGCCAACGCCGGCAACGGCTCGACTTCCTCACCCAAACCCGCCTCGACCGCAGCCAGTAGTGCAGGCAGCGCATCGTTGGCGATATTCGGCTCGGCGACAAATTCCAGCACCTGACCGCGACGGGCACCCAGGCTCAGCAGCTTGCTCAAGCTCTTGGCAGATACCGCCGAATCCTGGCCATCGACGATCCGGACGCGGATTTCGCCTTCAAAACTTTTCGCCAGTTGCGCCAGCACTTTGGCCGGCCGCGCATGCAGGCCGTGGGCGTTGGCCAAGGGAATACGGGCACTTGGCCAGTCGGCCGGCAGCTCGCCGCCCAATACTTCAAGCACGGCACGGCGGCTGGTGGCACTGCCCAGTTCGTGGCCACGACCGGCAATCAGTAGCGCGCACAAGCGCTCCAGCAAGGCCTGATGCGCTTCGCCAAGGCTGGCCAGGCAGAACAGACCGCTCAGCGGCTGGCCCAGATAGCGCATCGGTTTGTCCGGTGTCACAAACGCCAGCCCCGGACGTTTGACGGTTTGCTCGCTATGCAGCCACCACAGGCCATCGCCCAGCGGCAGCGCATCGACTTGCTGCAGTACGGCAGCAAAGCCATTGCTCACGCAATCAGCCTGACGCAGCAGACGGGCACCACGCCATACCAGTTCCTCAAAGTCATCGGCAGACACACCCAGGCCGATCATCTGTGCATCCAGCGCCAGCTCCTGTGGTGCGCCCTGCAGCAGTTTAAGCAAGGCTTCGGCGGAGCTGGCGCGACGCAGGGCCTCACCCAGATCGGTTTCGCCCAGGGCACGGGTCAGCAGTTGCAGCAAACGTAAATGTTCGTCGGACTTTGCGGCAATACCGATGGCCAGGTACACCATCTGGCCATCACCCCAGTCCACCCCCTCGGGGAACTGCAACAGGCGCACGCCCGTGGTGAACACCAGCTCACGTGTTTCGGGCGTGCCGTGGGGGATGGCAATGCCCTGACCCAGAAAGGTCGAACCCTGAGCCTCACGCGCTTGCAAGCCACTCAGATAGCCTTCGGCTACCAAGCCATCGGCGACCAGTTTATCGGCAAGCAATTGCAGCGCCGCAGACTTGTCCACAGCCGTCTGGCCCATGGATATCTGCTCTATGGTGAGCTCGAGCATGCGTTCTCCTTTCCGGTACTCAATGGCAACCGGTATTGTTTTGAATTAAGTCAGCTTAGGTCGCTCTTCCCGTGCTGCGTCAGTTGATGCGTGGCAAGCACATCACTGCCGGGTTCGAGGCCTTTAAATGCGCAGGCTGAAACGTTTAATCAAGAATACCCGGCACGTTACTGCATAATTGCCCGCGCTTGAAGTCCAACTTGTCGTATTGCCTGGCGGCAGCGGGTAGATGTCGCAAATAAATACAGCGCACCCATGACAGACGATGGTCGGCTGCCTTTATCGGTTAGGATTGTTCACAATGTCGACATGTACTACAAAAAATAAGGAATTTTCGGCGTGAAACTCAGTGATATCGCTCAATTGGCAGGTGTTTCCGTAACGACTGCCAGCTATGTCATCAATGGAAAAGCCGAACAGCAGCGCATCAGCAGCAGCACGGTCGAGCGCGTACGTGCGGTGGTCGAGGAGCACGGCTTTACTCCCAACCCGCAGGCAGCCGGGCTGCGCAGCCGACACACGCGCACCTTGGGGTTCATCCTGCCGGACCTCGAAAACCCGAGTTATGCGCGCCTGGCCAAGCAGCTCGAACAAGGCGCCCGTGCCCGCGGCTATCAGTTGCTGATCGCCAGCTCCGACGATGCACCGGACAGTGAGCGCCAATTGCTCAAGCTGTTTCGTGCCCGTCGCTGCGATGCCCTGTTCGTAGCCAGCTGCTTGCCCGCAGAAGATGACAGCTACCGCCAGTTGCAGGACCTGGGCATGCCCATCATCGCCATCGACCGGACCCTGGAGCCGGAGCGCTTCTGCTCGGTAATCAGTGATGATTGCGAAGCCAGCCTGCAATTGACCCGCAGTCTGTTGCAGCCTTTGCCGCGCCAGATTGTGTTGATTGGTGCGCGCCCCGAACTGAGCGTCAGCCAGGCCCGTGAAGCGGGTTTCAAGCAAGCGGTCGAAGGGTTCAAGGGCGAGGTCCTGATCGAACACGGCAGTGCGTTCAGCCGTGAATGTGGACGGCGGATCATTGATGATTTGCTGGCACGCCAGGGCCACTTCCCCGAAGCGCTGATCACCACTTCATATGTGCTGTTGCAAGGGATGTTCGACGCGTTGCTGGAGCACCCGACCCAGCGCCCGCCATTGCGCCTTGCCACGTTTGGTGACACCCAGTTGCTGGACTTCCTGCCGCTGCCAGTCAATGCTATGGGCCAACAACACAAGCTGATTGCCGAAACAGCCCTGAACCTGGCCCTGGCGGCGATTGAAGAGCAAAACTACGTACCCGGCATCCATGCCATTGCCCGTAACTTCAAACAACGTATCCATCAGGCCTGAGTATGCAACTGATCGACACCCACACCCACCTCGACTTCCCTGAGTTCGACGCCGACCGCCCACAGATACTGGCGGGCAGTCGGGCACTGGGGGTTGAGAGCATGGTGGTTCTGGGGGTTTATCAGAGTAATTGGCAGAGCGTGTGGGACTTGATCCAAACCGACAGCCAACTGTATGCCGCGTTTGGCCTGCACCCGGTGTACATCAATGAGCATCGCCCCGAGCATATGATTGAACTGGGGCAATGGCTGAGCCGCCTGGCAGGGCATCCTCAGGTGTGTGCTGTGGGCGAGATCGGCCTGGACTACTTTCTGCCCGGGCTGGACCGCCAGATCCAGCAACAGTTGTTTGAAGCCCAATTGCAATTGGCCGCCGACTTTAATCTGCCCGCCCTGCTTCATGTTCGGCGCAGCCATGCGCAGGTAATCGCCACCCTCAAGCGTTTCAAGCTTCAGCGTGGCGGGATTGTTCATGCCTTTTCAGGCAGTCGCGAAGAAGCCCGTGAATATATAAAACTGGGATTCAAGCTGGGCCTGGGGGGGGCTGCCACCTGGCCACAAGCCTTGCGCTTGCGCAAAGTGCTACCTGATCTGCCGCTGGACGCCATCGTGCTGGAAACCGATGCCCCCGGCATGGCCCCGGCCATGTACCCCAACCAGCGCAACAGCCCGCAGTACCTGCCTGATATTTGCCGGGCGCTGGCCGAGATAATGGGCATCAGCCCCGAGCAATTGGCAAAGGCGACAACAGCTAATGCCTGCGAAGTCTTTGGCTGGAAGCGCTGACTTATACCCCTGTAGCAGCTGCCGAAGGAACGAGGCTGCTACAGATCTTGTGTAATCTCAGAGCAACAACGCCCACACCGCGAAGCACGCATACCACAACACCGCCGCCCGCAGCAGCAAGGCCCACAGGGTGTCGAGGCTGCTCACGCCCTCAGGCCCGGCCTGTGGCGCAGGGATTTCAGCAGCTGCGCAGCCGGCTTTGTTGATCAGCTGCGCAGCACTGATGTCCCAGCTCAGCAACTCATGCAACATCACCCGGCTAACCGCTGCAAAATTACCCACCAGGGCAAAACTCGCGGCCAGCAACCGCACCGGCAACCAGTCAAAAGCATGGCGCAATTGCCCGGCACGCTCCACCAGCGCCGGGTTTTGGCTGTGCTCCTGCGCCAGGGCCAGCAGGCGATAGCTCAGGATCACCACCGGCCCCAGCAGGAAGTACCAGAAAATAACCGCAAAGAAGCTCTGGTAGGCCTGCCATAACAAATGCCCCTGCACCCTCTCCAGCAATTGCTCACCGCTGTCCGCATTTATGCTCAGGTCACGCTCGGCAACATGGGCGGCGGCCTGCAAATCACCACGACGCCAGGCATCACGAAACGGCCCGAGCCCCCCCAGCAAGTCTCCACGCCCAAGGCTGTAGATCACCACCAATAAATGTATCGGCAGTGCCAACAGGCCATAAGCCACCGGATGCAGTACCACCAGCAGCAAGCCCAGCACCGCCGCAGGCAAGGCAATCAGGATAAACAACACCCACCATGGCTTGTTGCCAAGCCTTGGGCTGGTTTCAAGTTTGTGCAACTCGCGCAACCAGCCGCCATCACGCTGCAGACGCTGACGCAGCCCCGAGAATTTCTCGACCACAATCGCCAGCAGTAACACCACAAAACTCATTGTTTATCTCCTGTGTGCTGCAACGCGCTGCGAAAACGCGTCCAGTCAAAAGCCGGTCCCGGGTCCGTCTTGCGTCCCGGCGCCACGTCGCTATGGCCGCAAATCCTGTGTCGGGTAATGGCAGGAAACTGCATCTGCAACTGTCGGGTCAAGGTTGTCAGAGCCTGATACTGGGCATCCGTAAAAGGCAGCTCATCGGTGCCCTCAAGTTCAATGCCCAGAGAAAAATCATTGCAGGTCTCACGTCCTTCGAAGCTCGAAACGCCAGCATGCCATGCGCGATCAAAACAGGAGACAAACTGGGTAACAGTGCCGTCACGCTCGATCAGAAAATGTGCGCTCACGCGCAGGGCACTTATACCTTCAAAGTAAGGATGTTCTGTGACGTCCAGTCGATTCTGGAAGAATTCCTGGACCTTACCGGTGGCGAACTGCCCCGGCGGCAAGCTGATGTTATGAATGATCAGCAGGGAGATTTCATCACCCGGGCGCGCATTGAAGTTGGGTGACGGGCAATGGCGCACGCCTTGAAACCAGCCGCTCGCGGGGTCCATCTGCATACAGGCTCCTTTAACAGGCAAAACCAAAGGCCCAGTATGCCGCGATGCGCGCATCGATGGGGAGCAATCTGCGCTATACGCGATTACTCGCCGCCAGCCTGACGCAAACTGTCTATCACCGACTCCAGAGCCCGATCAATCAACAGGCGGTCATCGACCAGCAGGATACTGCCATTGCGCAGGTGCACGATTAAATCGTTGCGGCTTTTTTCCAGCACCTTGGCCCCGATACGGTTTACAAAGATATGCGTACCGTCCGGCTCAAGAATCGTAATCAGCTTGCAACGCAGGCGGGTGGTCTCATCTTCTTGCAGTTCGATCCAGGCCCCAACCCGCAACTGACTGACCAACAACAACCCCAACTGAGCTTGCTCATCGAGAACCGGTGAAGGCCATGAGCGCACCGGGTTGCGCTGCACCGCAGGGCGGCAGCGCACCTGTTCGGCATCCCGGGTGCGCTGCTCAAGCAGCTCGGTGCGGCTGCGCTCGCCGCGGGTAAACATCGAAAAATCATGCAGCAACGACTCAAGCAGCGCCGGATTATTGCCCGCGTACCGGGCCAATTGCAGCACCACGTGCTCGACCTTGCGGTACAGCGGATCGTTGCAACTATTGGCACCGGCGTCCCAGCCAATGGCTGCATCGGCCATGACATTGAGCAGACGCCGGGCCGGATGGCTGTCACAGCTGAAGAAGTTCTGATCACGCCGGGCGATCTGGAGCATGGGTTCACGCAACAAGCCCAGCAGTTTTTTCAAAGGCTGCGAAAGGTTGCGATCATCGCTGATGTAGTCGAACAAAAGCCCGATCAGGTTACTCGCATCCTCACCCGCCCCTGGCAATTCCTGGGCATGGATATCGGCTTTGGCGGCGCAGCACGACTCCCTGTCCGACAGATCTGGCAGCACTCCGGTGGCAATCAACAGCTGGTTGGCGTCGGCGTACAGCTGCCCGGTCTGACTGAGCAGGTACTTGTCGAACAGGCGCAGCATGATCAGCTTGACCTTGATGTCCATGCCTTGGTCACGTTCGGCCTGCAAAAAATATTCGCACAGCATCGCCGGCCCCAGCGGGTTGTTCTGTTCATCCAGTGGCATGCAGCTCAGGGTGTTGAGGCGTGTGCTCAACTGGCACAAAGCCAGCTGGTTGCGGCTCAGGACCTTCGTCACCATTGCATTGGTTACCTGAGCGCGCTCAATGTTATCGGCCATCAGCGAGAACACCGCATGCCCCGCGGGAACGACGTGCAGGGCTGGCTCACTGACATCAGGCAGGGTCAGACGGATAAAGGCATCGAACAGACGCTCAAGAAAACCGCGTTCAATGCTTTTACGTTTGAGCCGCACATCGCGCATGGCCTCAAAGAACAGGCTCTGATCGGTATCGCTCTGCGCCTTGTCGGCCATTTCAAACAGGGTCTGGTCGGCATTTTCGAACAGCACCTGCAGTTCGTTGCGCAACTGCTGCGCAGCCTTGTCATGCACCTGCAGCAGGATCACAGGCAGGCGGGTAAGCGGCGAGTGCATCGCCAACTCCTTAGTGGTCCTGCTCCCAGGCCCCACTTTCCCGTCATTTTGCATCCTGGCCTCCCGGAAGGATTTCTTCGTTTGCCAGTGAACGCGCGTGGTCAGAGCCATTTTTGCCGCTCACTAACAGAAACCGGCGAGTGCATTGGGCACTGGCCGGTGAATCGGAATTTAGGGCAATGGCAGCACGTCAAAGCTATGGCGCCAATAGCAAGGCGGATTATCTTGTAAAAGATGGCGCTTGTACCAGCGGACTCTTCATTTGAGTGATTGCAGGTGCAAATTAATGTTCAAAGTGCCGAAAACAGCACATTGCAGGTATTTGCATGTGACTCTTCGCACACCTTGGGTTCACCGGTGGCATGCCCCTATAATCGGCGCACTTTGTTTGTGGAGCTCGTTATGCCGAATTTACGCCTGGCCGACCTCACTGCCGAAATAGAAGCCAACGTGCGCCGTGCGTTAGCCGAAGATATTGGCAGCGGCGATATCACTGCACGGCTGATCCCGGCCGAGCGCCTGGCCAAAGCCACGATCATTACCCGTGAAGCAGCAGTGATCAGCGGCACAGCCTGGGTCGACACTGTGTTCCGCCAGCTTGACCCTCGGGTTGCCGTGCATTGGCAGGTGGCCGATGGCGATCGCGTGAGCCCCGACCAGGTACTGTTTCATCTTGAAGGCCCGGCCCGCTCGCTGCTCAGCGGTGAACGTAGCGCGCTGAACTTTCTGCAAATGCTGTCAGGCGTCGCCACCCATGCCCAGCACCTCGCTGATCAGGTGGCCGATACGCGGGTCAAGCTGCTGGACACACGCAAGACCCTGCCGGGTTTGCGTATGGCGCAGAAGTACGCAGTAACCTGTGGTGGCTGCCACAATCACCGTATTGGTCTGTACGACGCCTTTTTGATCAAGGAAAACCATATCGCTGCCTGCGGCGGTATCGCGCAAGCCATCAGTGCCGCGCACAAGATTGCCCCTGGCAAGCCGGTTGAAATCGAAGTGGAAAGCCTGCAAGAACTGAATGAAGCGCTGGCGGCAGGTGCGGATATCATCATGCTCGACGAACTGAGCATGGATGACATGCGCGAAGCGGTACGCCTGAACGCGGGCAAGGCCATGCTGGAAGCCAGCGGCGGTATCAACGAGTCGACCTTGCGTCCGATCGCCGAAACCGGCGTGGACTACATCTCGATTGGCGCCATGACCAAGGATGTGAAGGCGGTGGATCTGTCGATGCGGTTGAGCCTGTAAGCCCTGCACACCTTTGCTGTGGGAGCGGGCTGGCTCGCGATGGCCTCACTGGGGTTCGCCAGATACACCGCGGTGCCCGCATCGCGAGCAAGCCCGCTCCCACAAAAAGCACAGGTTTTGCATCAGCCGTGCCGGCGGCACTTGATCTCATGCTCTAGCAGCCATTGCTTGGCTGCCAGACCTCCGGCAAAACCGGTCAAGGTGCCATTGCTGCCAATCACCCGATGGCACGGGATGATGATCGGGATCGGATTGCGCCCGTTCGCCGCTCCCACTGCCCGGGACGCCTTGGGCCGATGGATCTGCTGTGAAATCTGGCCGTAACTGGTGGTTACCGCAAAGGGAATGGTGGTCAGGGCCTGCCATACCGACTGCTGAAAGTCGGTGCCTAGCGGCTTGAGAAACAGGTCGAACGTCTGACGCTCACCCGCAAAATATTCCTCCAGTTGACGGCGAACTTCGGCAAGCTTTGGTGGCGAATGCACCCACCCGTCCTGTGGTACATGGGGCCGGCGATCCAACTCGAAACGCACTTCGCGCAACCCTTCATCATCAGCGACCAGAAACAGTGGCCCAATCGGTGATGGCATTTGTTCGTAGTAAATCTGCGTCATGTTCACACCTTGCGCGCTGTAATCGAATCGGTAGCTGCGCGCCATAAATACATCACGGAATAGGCCCGCCACGGGCGCCAGCTTTCAGCCAGTGCCTGCAGCGCTTTGGTACTTAACGGCTCACCCTGGGGGTTGGCTTCACGGCGCAGAATCAGATCGGCGGCCGGAAATGCATCTGGGTGTTTGAGCACGCGCATGGCGATGTAATGCGCGGTCCATTCGCCAATACCGGGCAGTTGTACCCAGCGCTCGATAAAACGCTCCAGGGGTTGCTCCACGGCGAAGTCGACACGCCCTTGTGCAAGGGCGCGGGCGATGCCCTGGATCGTATTGATGCGCGCCTGGGTTATGCCCATTTGCCCAAGATCGGCTTGCGCCAGCTGCTCAGGGCCGGGAAACAGACGATCCAGCCCCGAGCCCTTGTCGGCTTCAATGGCAACACCATGGCGCTGCACGATTCGACTGGCCAGGGTGCGTGCTGCAGCCACACTGACTTGCTGCCCCAGCACGGCCCGCACCGCCACTTCAAAACCGTCCCAGCCCCCCGGCAATCGCAGCCCCGGATAACGCCCGATCACAGGCGCCAGCAGCGGGCTGGCACTCAAGGTACGGGCGATGGCCAGCGGGTCGGCATCCAGATCGAACATGCGCCGAATCCGCGTGACCACCGCCAGCATCTGCCCCGGTGGCACATTGCGCAGCTCCAGCTGCAATGCATGCTGCTCACCCGGCCAGGCGCTGACCCTCAGCCAGCCGGGAGCTTCAGGGCTGCCAAACACCCGCTGATAACTGTGGCCATCGACCCGTTCGATACCGGGCAAGGCCCGGGTCTGCAGAAAGCCCAGCAAGGCTGCAAAGTCGTAAGGCGGGCGATAGCCCAGGCGCAACACCAGCGCCTTGTCTGCCCGTGTCTTCGGGCTGCGCCTGAAGGCACGGGGCTCGGCATGATTGGCTTCGGCAAAAGCCGCATTGAAACGACGCAGACTACCAAAGCCGGAAGCCATTGCCACTTCAGTGATCGACAGGTCGGTTTCGGTCAATAGTTGCTTGGCAAAAAGCAGGCGCCGGGTGGAATGCACGGCCATCGGCGGCGCCCCGAGATAGTGAACAAACAGACGACGCAATTGCCGCGCACCGATGTCCATGCGCTCAGCCAACTCTTCCAGCGAGTGCTCTGCCAGGTAACCCTCATTAATCAGCGTCAAGGCGCGCGACACCAGATGCTCGCCCTGCAACCAAAGCTGATTACCCGGTGCCAGCTCGGGCCGACAACGTAAACAGGGGCGAAAGCCTTGGGCCTGAGCCGCTGCCGCGCTGGGGTAATAAACCACGTTTTCGGCTTTTGGCGCACGGGCCGGACACACGGGGCGGCAGTAGATCCGGGTGCTGAGTACGGCAGTGAAAAACACCCCGTCAAACCGCGCATCACGGCTCAGGCGAGCGATTTCGCAGGCAGCGGTACTGGGCGTTGACAGGCGGTTATCTGTATTCATGGTCCGCAGAATAGCACCGCGTTTTGGCCGATTCTCGCCATTTTCGGACGTCAAAGTGCCTGGTGCTGCCCCTGAACGAAAAAGCCACCCGGCATTGACCGGATGGCTTTTTAAGTGGTGCCGGAGACAGGAATCGAACTAATTTAACCAAGCCCAGTAAAGCTTAAATACTTGTAGCTACAAAAACGAAATAGGTACTCATTAAGGGACTCAGCAAAAACCAAGGTCTACCGCCAGCTCTTAACTGGTGAGGCACATATGCTTTGTCCAGCTGCTGCACTTGTGCTGCTGCTCCATCATCACGGTCAGACTGAGCATGTGTTCGTCATCCTAGCGATTCCGTATCTTATCGGCATGCCACGGATCGACCTTGGCGCTTGCTTCGCTCCAAGCGGTTGTTTGTTAGTCGTTACGACTGGCAGCAATCGGCCAGGAGCAGCCGGTGAAAAGGGCCCCGTCCCAAAGCGGCCCTGAGCTTTACCGGTTGTATGCCCCATTCTCATTCATAAATGGCCGGCAAATCTCCGGAACCCAGTGAGGCTTTTATCGCATTACTAGGTTGGTCACAGCAGACTAGATCACCTAGTAGCATCACCAAACGCTCATCGTATGGATGGAATGCCCCACCTCCAACAACGCGGTGCCCGAGACACTCGCATAACTCCAGCTTGTCGAAAACATCCCCGAAGCCCCAATCGGGCGAGTAGAAAACGACTGCCAGCAATCGATTAAAGACCGGCTCACCATCAAGGGTCGACGGTAATATCGAGAGGGTATCAAAGGGCACTACGTTGAAAAACAATCGGTGTTGCCGCGCTTCCAGAAAGACACTTGCTATTTCATGCGCATCGAACGCCGGAATGGCATTGCAACAGAAGCAGGCGCACAAATAACGGATAACTGTCTCGATCCACCGGTCGAACGAGCGCCCACACGGCTGTTCCGAGTAAACCAGTTGATAATTTTGAGGCAAGAACTTTCGCTCAACAGGTTCCGTATCTAGATAAAACACATACGAGAACTGGCCGGTAACCTGCATCGAGACATCCAGCGGGGCATTGACAAGAAACGCAAAGCGGGCGCGATCGACTTCCTGAATAGTTGCATGAGAAAGCAAGCCAGCCTCATCGGCATAACTGTAGATTTGGAAATCTTGTGACTCGAACTTAAAACCAAAAATTTCACTTCTACTGGTCATCCGGTCAGCACCCCTGCAATATAGCAAATAGCCATCATATCATTACTGTCACCACGTAACCCTTCGAGAGCAGACACCACTCATGTCCTTTGTACCTTCATTTTTTGATTTCTTGATTACCCATCTCCAGCAGGAGGAGCGCCGACGCATGCTGATGTCCATTGCGGTCACAGCAGCCCCTGAGCATTGGTTGAGCCTGGAAGCTGCTGCGCTACTGGACGTCAATCGTGCTCGGTTTGGATTGGCCGAACCTCTGGGTGAGCGTCACAATGTGCCCCGCTGGCTGATCGCTGCCGAGCGGAGGAAAGTGGATTTGTGGATCGAAGATCAGACAGGAGAACAGCCACCCCATTCTGTGGAGTTCAAAGTCGTCCACAATAATAAAAATGCCTACCAGAAAATATGGGAAATCCGCCGTGACCTGCAAAAGGTAATACCTAATACCGAATCGAATGACCAGGTCATACGGTGGGGTGTGGTCCTTCTGGTATTCCATCGCTTCTACGAAGATCAAGCAGGGGGGTACGCGCTGAATCGTCAGTTCAAGGATTGCCAGGGAATGCTTCAGGCCTTTGAACATGCACTGCAAGACGACGAAGAATGGTATGAAGGCGCGCCAAAACTGGAGCTGGCATTAGAGCCAGTGCATCTCTTCGACATGTCCACGGCTAACTACATCGACCCGGCGAATGGACAGTCGGCTATCTATATCGCATTGGTAAGAAGAAAAAACTGAGGTGGCTCCCGTGGAAATTGATCAGGGCTTGCTCGATGCACTACAAAACGCCAAGCATGTCCTTGTGTTTACCGGAGCTGGAGTTTCTGCGGAAAGCGCTGGTTGGATTGTGGGCACGATTCGACCCCGCTGCCCTGGCTACACGTGAAGCCTTTAGACGAGATCCGACATTCGTATGGGGCTGGTATGAGTGGCGGAGGATGCAAGTGTACAACGCGCAACCCAATCTGGCGCATCGGGCAATTGCTGAACTATCCGCCATAGTGCCCAAGCTGACACTGGTCACACAGAACGTAGATGACCTGCATGAGCGCGCCGGCTGTATTGAGGTCATCCATCTGCACGGGAGTTTAAACAAGCCACTTTGTTTTGCCTGCGCCAGGTTCGCTATCGACCCTTTGCCGCCGCCTGATGAGCCAATAGAGGGTCGGCACTTGGAGCCGCCGCGATGCAGTCATTGCGGTGGCAAGCTACGCCCAGGCGTAGTGTGGTTTGGAGAAAGCCTTCCTACCCAGGCTCTCGCGCAGTCTTTTGCCGCTGCGAAAGACTGCGACGTACTCCTATCTGTCGGAACATCGGGAGTCGTCGAGCCCGCAGCACAAATACCAGACATTGCCTGGCGGGCGGGGGTCACCGTGGTACATATCAATCCAGACGCCAAGTGTGTCCGAAACGCGCGGGAGTTTTGGTTGGGGGGGCGAGCAAGTGAGGTACTGCCACAGCTGCTGATGGAAGGGTTCAGACATCACGATCAGTTATTGCGCAAAGAAAATCCAAACGCAGACCTGTAAATGTGGGGGGGGGATGCGGCATTTGACGCGTCGCCCTTTTTGTATCAGGTTCAAGTGCACTGAGATACGGGAGGCCCCGAACGGCTGAGTGGCGACGGGCCGCCTTGGGTCGGAAGTGGTCTTTCGCGGACGACTGCTTTTGGCCGTGAGCAGCCCTTCGTGACAGGCTGCTATCGGCCAAAAGCGGACGATTGGGTATGCCTACAATCAAGGGGCGATTCATTCGGATTGAATCGCCCCTGGTTTCGTAGAAACATTTGAGCGACTGCTTATGGCCCAGAGTGTGTAAAAACGAGTCGCCAAATTCGAAGTGCGCGCTTCTGCGTTAAATCTGAAATTCATCAGCACATCAGCAGATGTGGATTTGGGGTAGAAGCGCGGTTTCCAGTCTGGTTTTGAGTAACTTTCGCACCGAAAAACGTTTTTACACAGCCTGGGCCGAAAGCAGACTACCGGACCTATGAGATCAGTCGAAGTCCTCTTCTCGTAACAAGCACAAAATTTAATGCGTTATTTAGGCCGAAGCCGAACAACAACTGGTATAGAACAAAAAAGCCCACCTGTTGGAGAGCAGGCGGGCCATTTGAGTTAACGTCAATTAAGAGGTTATTTCTGGATGATGCTGTCCGGCAATGCATAGGCAATGATGTAGTCACCGACATCAGGCGAGTGGCTCATGCCACCTGCGGAGATGACTACGTACTGCTTCCCGGTATTGGGTGATTTGTAGATCAGCGGGGCTGCAACCGCGCCAACCGGCAGGCGGGCTTTCCAGACTTCTTTACCGGTGGCCGAATCCAGCGCTCGCAGGTAGTAGTCCTGGGTGCCGGCGAAGAACACCAGGCCAGATGCCGTTGAGGTCGGGCCACCCAGTGTTGGCATGCCCAGCGGGATTGGCATGTGCGTTTTGATCCCCAGAGGGCCAGTGTCCTGGACGGTGCCCAACGGAACCTGCCAGACCAGTTTCTGGGTGTTGAGGTCAATGGCGCTCATGCTGCCGAAGGGAGGTGTGTTGCACGGTACGCCCAGTGGCGACTGCAGAATGTCGATTTTCACCCCGCCATAGATACCGGCGACTTGTGGGCGAATGGTTCCCATGAAACCCGGGACTTCATCGGTCGACACGTTGAACTTCTTGGTGTCTTCCTTTTTGACTAGTGACATCCGCAGCGGCATGCGCATGTCATTGACGAACATCATGCCGGTGTTTTCGTCGATGGAGATACCACCCCAGTTCATACCGCCCAGCAAGCCAGGCCATTCGATGTACGGTTTTTCACTTGGCGGTGTAAACGGACCCAGGTAGACGGAGTCTTTGAACATGATCCGGCAATACAGTTGGTCGAAAGTTGTCACGCCCCACATCGACTTCTCGGTCAGCGGGTCGACACCAATGGTCGGCATCCCGACCGAGAACGGTTGGGTAGGCGACAGGTGCTCGCCTTCTGCTGCTGGAGAGGTAGGAACCGCACGCTCTTCAACTTCTGTAACCGGCTTGCCGGTACGGCGATCCAGCACAAAAATGTTGCCTGTCTTGCTGGTCTGGATCAAGACCGGAGTCTTCTCGCCCTGGGCGTTTTTGATGTCATAGAGCACAGGCTGCGAAGGCAGGTCATAGTCCCAGACGTCGTGGTGAACGATCTGATAAACCCATTTGGCTTTACCGGTTGATGCATCGACTGCAACAACGGCCGTACCAAACTTCTCTTTAACCTGGTTGCGATCACCACCCCAGTAGTCGGGCGGGCCATTGCCCGTAGGCAGGTAGACCAGATTCAACTCTTTATCGTAGGTCGGAATTGTCCAGACGTTAGGCGTCTCCAGAGCGAACTGATGATCGTCTGCCACTGCGTTCTTGCCCTCGGGTGCACCTACATCCCAGGCCCACACCAACGCACCTGTCAGAACGTCGAATGCGCGTACGGCACCGGAAGGTTCGCCCGCCACAATGTCCCGTACCCAGCCGCCGACCACGGTGAGGTGGCCCATGACAACCGGCAGCGAGGTGGGGTGATAGCGCTTGCTGTTTTCAGTCGGGCCCATGCCTTTCTTGAGATCGACATAACCGTTGTCGCCAAAGCTCGGGCACAGGGTGCCGGTATGCGCATCAACCGCAAACAAACGGGCATCCACAGACGACACCAGTATACGCTGGCGGCACTGCTGCTCATTGCCATATGACGCCTTGACTTCAGCGCTTAGGCTGTCGTCTTTATCGATGTCGTAATAACCCACGCCGCGGCAAGTCACGTGCTCTTCGCTTTTGGCTTTGGGATCGAATTTCCAGAGCGGGGTCCCGGTATCACCGTCCAGGGCGGTAATCAGGTTTTCCGGTGTGCACGAGTACAGAACATTGCCGATCTGCAACGGTGTATTTTCATCTACACCCGCGCCGGCACCTGTGGTGCGACGACCTGTTCTGTAGGTCCAGGCAACCTGCAGGTCCTTGACGTTGTCCGAGGTGATTTGCGTGTAAGGAGCAAACCGTGTTCCCGAGGCATTACGCCCAAAGAACTCCCAGTTTTCAGGGACGTTGGAGGGCTCTTCTGCCTTGGGTGCGTCAGTGGCGGCGACCGGGTTCGAGATCCCGCCGTGCGGGTAGAACGCAGCAATAAATGTCGCGACCAGTGCCAGGAATACGGCAAACCCGAACCGGTTAGCGGCGCGCCGGGTGCTCAAGGACGTGTCCGGCAATGCGGCGCCGACCCACAGGCTGAGTGTCAGGATGATGGCAGGAATGACCAAGCGTGGAAGCAGTTCCCAATAGCTGAACTGACCCACTTCATAAAAGGCCCAGGCACAGGTCGCAAGGAATATGGCAACAGAGAGAGTAATACCCGAACGCTTGCGAAACAGAAATAGTGCCGCCAGTACGAGATAAGTCAAGCCTGCGATCAAGTAATAACTTGACCCGTCCAGCGCCACTAGTTTGACCCCGCCATAAATCAAAGCTAGTGCCACGGCAAATACAAATAGGGAAAAGAGTACCCTCGCGATAGTGCTCATTGAGCGTCTTGAAGTTTGAGATGGTTGGTCATTCGTCATTTAGTGAATGCTCTATGGGTGAATACAAAACTGCCCGCACGCTGTGCGAACAGCTGGGTCAAATGTTCAGTTCAACCCGAACAGGACTGGGCATGGCAGGTGTTGGAATCAGAACTACCGCCCTGCCGACAGCAAGCGAGCACCGGCAATCAGTGTAGCAGGTTGCTGCAGTCGCAATGAATATGCCGAAGGCTCTACGAAACGCGGGAAGGTGTTTGTCCGGGCACTGCTGGCTCGACGTTCCGAGAGTGAGCTGAAGACTCTGAGCTAGTTTATACAGGTGCTTCTTGGGATAAATCCAAAGGTTTGAGAAACATTGTTGGTGAAACAGTAATAATCCATGGTAAGGAGGGGGGTTGAAGTCCCAAATGTTTTCTCTTCTTTTTGACGTGCGAGTGACCTCAAAAGCAATAAGCGCTGAACACTAACGATCGCCGTTTCTGCAAGCGAAAGGCCGGATATCGCCACCGCGATTATTACTGTCTCCCCAATAATGTTTCTTAGTTCCCTGGATTTATCTGAAAAAAATATCGACATAAACTTAGCCTTACGGCTCACACGGGATGACATTCACCAGCCCTGCCACTTTCAGGGCCTGTTAGTCATGTGAAGCGAACATCCGAACGGTTTCGAGCACCCGCACCCCCGTCATATACCCGCTCATGGACACCCTCTTGCACAGCCAAGGAGGGATCAACTCGGCCCGGGTTCAGGTTATGACACCGCAGTTCTCAAGACGGTATCAGGCCAGAAAAGCTAAAGCGGGCCAGTTTCCTGCCGTGCCAGCGTGTCGTTGAGCGATACACCAAAATTTTTTGCAACGGAGCACACCCCAATGTTTTTTTCTTTCCGCGCGCTGCTGACCACCAGCCTGTGCAGCGGTTTGTCGCTGTGTATCTTGAGCCCGACTTCAGCACTGGCTGACACTTCCGACCTGATGAGTCGTTCGACACTAACCGGCGATTGGGGGGGGGAGCGCCAAAAACTGGTGGACAAGGGCATCACACTGACCGGTGACTACAGCTCTGAAACGATTTCCAACTTGCATGGCGGGATCAAGCGAGGTACGCGCTATGCGCAACAAATACGCGTGGGCGCCAAGTTTGATCTGAGTAAACTGCTGGACACCCCGGACGCTGGATTTGTGCAAATTCTGGTTAACGACCGTCGCGGCCACAGCGCCACGGAAGACTTGCTCGGCAACCGCCTTTCTGCGCAAGAAAACTACGGTGGCGAATACACGCGACTGACCGAGTTCAGTTACCAGCGCAATCTGTTTTCTCCGGACGTGTCTGCCAAAATCGGTTACATGGTGATGGGCACCGATTTTGGTGGCATGCCGATCCTGACCAACTTTGTGAGCGCCGGCTTTTGTGCACACCCATTGACCATGTCCAGCGGCAGCGGGTGGGGCAACTACCCGACGGCCCACTGGGGTGGAGAGTTGCGTTACGACGTCAACGACTCACTGACGCTGCAAACCGCGGTATTCCAGGTCAACCCAGAGCACAACAGCCTTCCCTCTGAAGCGTTTTCCATGCCCAGCCACGACTCCACCGGGGCCATTCTGCCTCTGGAAGCCATCTTCAATAATAACGCCTTTCTCAATGGCCAATACAAAGTCGGCTGGTACTACGACAGCTCTAACTCGCAAAAAATTGGCAGCACAGAAAAAAGCAGCAATCGCACCGGGGCTTACGTGTTGATGGACCAGGCAATCTGGAGGGATGAGCAAGACCCTGAAAGGGTGCTACGCCTCTTCGGCCAGGCAGCCACCAGCAACGCAGCCACCTCACCAATGCGTCGCTGGTACTCGGTCGGCCTGGTTAAGCAAAAGCCTTTTGCCAGCCGCCCGCATGACAGCATTGCTTTGGGTTATGGCCGGGCCGTGCTCAACTCCCGTACGCGTGATGTACAAGAAGCGGCGGCGACCAGCTTCGGCGAATACGAGATGATTGCCAACCTCGACAATGGCGAGCAGATGATTGAGCTTAACTATGGCGCGCAGGTCACCCCTTGGCTGCTGCTGCGTCCTGACCTGCAGTACTACATTGAGCCTGGAGCGTTCTCCGGCAAAAAAAGAGGTAACGCTTTGGCCGTGGGCTTACAGATCAAAGCGACGTTTTAAACAAATGGAGTTTGAATCGCCCCGGCTTTCCTAGATAACTTTGAGCGGCTGCTTTTGGCCGGTTAGCGACGGCTTGACTTCGACCGTCGCTATGCATAATCAAACCTCAGTCTCTTCCGCCATCTCCAGGGCGTCATCAACCTCAATCCCCAGATATCGAACAGTGCTCTCCAGCTTCGTATGGCCGAGCAGCAACTGAACCGCCCGTAGGTTCTTCGTTCTGCGATAGATTAGTGATGCCTTCGTACGGCTCATACAATCTAAATCAGCAGCCCTACTCGTCCTGATTGCTTTGATTCTATAAATAGCAGTTTACTTTTACACATTAGCTTTAAATCAGACGAAAAAACCTCTAGGAAAAACAAATCCATTTCGCTATTTGTTCCCCTTGTATTCTAACAACCACTTCCTAATATCGTTAATTTGCGCCTCAAGCATAGCCTGCTTGGCTTCCAACAAATACAGACTGTATCGCCCAGCAATATCTATTTCGTAGATAGCTGGCACATTGCATTCCTCTACAGGCTTGAGCGAAATCTCAGTAGCAGTAACCGTTTCCACGACATATAACGAGCGTAACTTTTCCGAACCATCAGTGGCACCGAAAGCGACATACAAACCTTGCTGAAGTCCAACAACATTTATTTTTAATCCTTCTTTATCCTTTGGCAGGAATGCTGCAATCTTTACTCTTGCATTTGGTCTATGAACAAGAGCACTCCAACCTCTTTTATAATACTGTCTATCCATACTTGAAAAATGAGGATTTTCAATACAACCGGCATAATCGATAGGTAGTAAAAGCATTATAAACCTCACAGTTATTTGTAAAAATAACCCTATCAACTTTCCTTCTTGCCCTCCACCGAACTTGATGCAGTTTCGTGTGCTCGGCGGCACACCCACGAGTTCGCGTCAGATTGCCGCAGTTCGACCAGCATCTAGTACCAACCGGCACTGGCAGAAATAGGTCAATGGGCATGGGCAGCGGATGGGGCAAAGTAGTTGAATTGGCCCCAATCTACCTGCGTACCTTGGGTTAATCTGACGTCGGCGAGCTCCCGCAAGCATTCACCGACGCCGGTCACCTAGAAGTGTTACTACGGGTTTCCAGCTATCTTCCGGGCGTAATAACGATCACTGAGATCCTTCTTCGGATCAGCCTTGACCCAGCTCACTGGTTTACTACAGCCCATGCAGATCAGTACATTTTTGTCCGCGCTAAGGGTATACAGGGCAGCGCTAGAACCAGCTCCGACCTTCAAGCCAGTATCCGTCACCTCAAATTCTGGAGCCTCATACCCCAGTCGATCCATATTCTCAAATTTGAACGACCAGACTCTAATCTGTTTTGCACGCCAGATGCCCATTATGGTTAAAGGATCATACTTCGTAGTGCGCTGATAAACCCAATCACCTTCATATGGTGTCAGCTTCGGGGCCTCTGAATCCCGGTGTATCTTATCCAGGGTTTTCTTCTGCATTTTTTCCAACTCGACATTCAGAGTTTCCTCTTTTCTACGGGCTTGCTCCTCAAGCATCTGACCCACGTCATACGGCCCTTTGGGGTCATACTGCCAAACATGCTCATCCGCACTCATGCCTAGAACCTTGCAATTAAGGCAGTCAAGATTTCGCTCATCGACATTACGCTTCATAACCAGACGAGTCGTGCCACTCACAGCATCAAGAAGTAGCTTTTCATCTTTAACCGACACTTTCATTTTACCGAGCGGTTTGATGCCGTCCTTCCCAAAGTCCCCAAAGACTTCTGCTTCAGAGCCATGAATATTGAGAACCATGGTTCCGTTCATGCTTGAGTCTTTGAATCGGTATGCACCAGTGAAATCTTCACCGCCGCAGCCAGAGAGAAGAGTTCCAGCAACAGCGGCTGTGGCGAATTTAATTAGGGAAATCCTGAAAAAGACTTCCTGATTTGGCAAAATCCCCGGACACCAATCGCCGAGCTTTTCAATGAAGCAAATGA
>NZ_WIVQ01000081.1:0-19417 GCF_009600545.1 Pseudomonas sp. FSL R10-1339
GTGGGTGATGACGGGATCGAACCGCCGACCCTCTGCTTGTAAGGCAGATGCTCTCCCAGCTGAGCTAATCACCCTTTGCTTCGTTGAGGCCGCGAAATTTACGCACCTATCGAAGCTAAGTCAAGGACAAGATTGGTTTTTTTCAAAACAAGCAAAAATAGTGGCCTGGCCTTAATCGCCATAGATCATCTTCTTGCTCATGCCGCCATCCACCACAAACTCCTGACCCGTGACAAAACCGGAGTTGCGCGACAACAACCAGGCAACCATCGCGGCAACGTCCTCCACAACCCCTGCCCTGCCAGCAGGGTGCTGAGCGTGATCGGCGTCCGTCAACGGCGCTGCACGCCTTACAGATGGATCACGGGCGTCGATCCAGCCCGGGCTTACAGCATTGACCCTGATTTGCGGGCCAAGGCTGATGGCCAGCGCATGGGTCAATGCCAGCAACCCGCCCTTGCTTGCCACGTAAGCCTCGGTATCAGGCTCCGACTGGCGCGCACGGGTGGAAGCCAGGTTGACGATCGCCCCGCAATGGGCACGCAGATACGGCGCACAATGCTTGGCCAGCAACATCGGCCCGGTGAGATTGACCGCCAGCACGCGATTCCACTGCTCCAGATCGAGGCTTTCCAGGGGCGTGTTGTGCGGGTCCGCAATCGCGGCGTTGCACACCAGCCCGTCCAGCCGTCCGAACTGCCCCAGCACTTGCGCGACACACTGGATGACATCGTCTTCAACCGACACATCCATGCGCACAAACCAGGCACTGTCGCCCAGCGCCTTGGCCACTTTTGTGCCCCGGGCGCGGTCAATGTCGCTGAGCACCACTTGCCAGCCTTCACTGACCAGCCAGGCTGCAATGCCCAGGCCAATGCCCCGCGCAGCACCGGTGACCAGTGCTACACGGCCATTGCCGCTTACCGGCGCCTCGAGCATCCAGTCGGTCACAGCGCGGCCAGGCCTCGTGCGAGGTCGGCTTGCAGGTCAGTGACATCTTCCAGGCCTACGGCGATGCGGATCAGGCTGTCACGAATACCGGCCGCTTCACGCTCTTGCGGTGCCAGGCGACCATGGGAAGTGGTCGCCGGATGAGTAATCGTGGTTTTGCTGTCACCCAGGTTGGCAGTGATCGAGATCAGACGTGTCGCGTCGATAAAACGCCACGCGCCTTCTTTGCCGCCCTTGACCTCAAAACTGACCACGGCACCAAAGCCGCGCTGCTGGCGCTGGGCCAATTCGTACTGTGGATGGCTCTTGAGACCGGCGTAGTGAACCTTCTCTACGCCATCCTGCTGCTCCAGCCACTCGGCCAGGGCCTGGGCACTGGCGCAGTGAGCGCGCATGCGCAGGTTGAGGGTCTCCAGACCCTTGAGGAAGATCCACGCGTTGAACGGGCTCAGAGTCGGCCCGGCGGTACGCAGGAAACCGACGATTTCTTTCATCAGCTCGCCACGACCGGCCACCACCCCACCCATGCAACGACCCTGGCCATCGATGAACTTGGTTGCCGAATGCACCACGATGTCTGCACCCAGCTTCAGCGGCTGTTGCAAGGCTGGCGTGCAAAAGCAGTTGTCGACCACCAGCAAGGCACCCTTGGCGTGGGCGATTTCAGCCAGCGCGGCGATATCGACCAGCTCGGCCAGCGGGTTGGACGGCGACTCGACAAACAGCAGCTTGGTGTTGGGCTTGATCGCCGCGTCCCAGCCAGCCAGTTCGGCCAACGGCACGTAATCGACCTGCACGCCAAAGCGCTTGAAGTACTTCTCAAACAGGCTGATGGTCGAACCGAACACACTGCGCGAGACCAGGATATGGTCGCCGGCGCTGCACAGGCTCATCACCACCGACAGAATGGCTGCCATGCCCGTCGCCGTGGCTACAGCCTGCTCGGCACCTTCAAGGGCGGCGATGCGCTCTTCGAAAGCACGAACGGTGGGGTTGGTGTAACGCGAATAAACATTGCCTGCCACCTCGCCCGAGAACCGCGCTGCCGCGTCTGCCGCCGTGCGGAACACGTAGCTGGAGGTCAGGAACATTGCATCACCGTGCTCACCTTCCGGCGTACGGTGCTGGCCAGCACGCACCGCCAGGGTGTCGAACGCTACGCCCTCAAGGTCGCTGTCCAGCCGACCCGCATCCCAATCCTGACTCATGCTGCCCACTCCTTGCTCTACTTTGTATTGGATAAACGCAAACCGGCCCATCAGGGCCGGTTTGGTGAACACTTAGTTGTTGTACAAGCCTATCGTCGCACCGACGCCCTGGGCAATCACCTTGGAAGCATCGTTGCGCGCACGCTCGATTCGCTCCAGGTAGTTGTCGTCAATATCGCCGGTGACGTACTTGCCGTCAAACACTGCACAATCGAACGCATCGATCTTGATCTTGCCACCACCGACAGCGTCGATCAGGTCAGGCAGATCTTGATAGATCAGCCAGTCGGCGCCGATCAGCTCAGCCACTTCCTGGGTGCTGCGGTTATGGGCGATCAGTTCGTGAGCGCTTGGCATGTCGATGCCATACACGTTCGGGTAACGAACCGCCGGGGCCGCCGAGCAGAAGTAAACGTTCTTGGCGCCGGCTTCGCGGGCCATCTGAATGATCTGCTTGCAGGTGGTACCGCGCACGATCGAGTCATCCACCAGCATCACGTTCTTGCCGCGGAACTCGAGTTCGATGGCGTTGAGCTTCTGGCGCACGGATTTTTTACGTGCAGCCTGGCCCGGCATGATGAAGGTACGACCGATGTAACGGTTTTTCACGAAGCCTTCGCGGAACTTGACGCCCAGATGGTTGGCCAGTTCCAGTGCAGCGCAGCGGCTGGTGTCCGGAATCGGGATCACCACGTCGATATCGTGCTCAGGACGCTCACGCAGGATCTTCTCGGCGAGTTTCTCGCCCATGCGCAGACGGGCCTTGTACACCGACACGCCGTCGATGATCGAGTCCGGGCGCGCCAGATACACGTGTTCGAAGATGCACGGGGTCAGTTTCGGGTTTACCGCGCACTGACGGGTGTGCAGCTTGCCGTCTTCAGTGATGTAAACCGCTTCACCCGGCGCCAGATCGCGGATCAGGGTAAAGCCCAGTACATCCAGGGAAACGCTCTCGGAGGCGATCATGTACTCGACGCCTTCGTCGGTATGACGCTGACCGAAGACAATCGGACGAATGCCGTTCGGGTCGCGGAAACCGACGATGCCATAACCGGTGATCATCGCAACCACGGCGTAACCGCCACGGCAACGGTTGTGCACGTCAGTCACGGCAGCAAACACGTCTTCTTCAGTCGGCTGTAATTTGCCGCGCTGCGCCAGTTCGTGAGCGAAAACGTTAAGCAACACTTCCGAATCGGAGTTGGTGTTGACGTGACGCAAATCAGATTCGTAAATCTCCTTGGCCAGCTGTTCAACGTTGGTCAGGTTGCCGTTATGCGCCAGGGTGATGCCATACGGCGAGTTGACATAAAACGGCTGAGCTTCAGCTGAAGTCGAGCTGCCCGCGGTTGGGTAGCGCACGTGACCAATGCCCACGTTGCCGACCAGGCGCTGCATATGACGCTGATGAAAGACGTCACGAACCAGCCCGTTGTCCTTGCGCAGAAATAACCGGCCATTATGGCTGGTCACAATACCGGCAGCATCCTGGCCGCGGTGCTGGAGGACGGTTAGCGCGTCATACAGCGCCTGATTGACGTTCGACTTACCGACGATACCGACGATGCCACACATGCGACGCAACCCCTACTTAATGGATCTGAACTGAACACCACTCACTTGGGCTGGGTAGCCGGCAAGAGATGCTCCTTGAACGGAATGTCAGCGGGTACGCTGATTCCGCTGGCCAGCCACTGACTGCTCCACCCCAGAATGAGGTTTTTGGACCAGTCGGCAACCAATAGAAATTGTGGCACGAGCCGTGACTCCTGCCACCATGAGTCCTGCTGTACCGGCCCCAGGCTCAACAGCCCGACCGCAGTGACCACCAGCAATGCGCCACGCGCAGCACCGAAGGCCATGCCGAGAAAACGATCGGTCCCGGACAGGCCGGTGACGCGAATCAGTTCGCCGATAAGAAAATTGATCATTGCGCCTACCAGCAAGGTGGCCACAAACATGATGGTGCACCCGACGATAACGCGGGCGGAAGGTGTTTCGATGTATCCGGAGAGGTATTGCGACAGCGAACCGCCGAACATCCAGGCAACGACCCCGGCAATGATCCAGGTGCACAGCGACAATGCTTCTTTTACGAAGCCGCGCTTCAAGCTGATCAAAGCGGAGATGGCGATGATTGCAACGATCGCCCAGTCAACCCAGGTAAATGGCACAGTTCAGCCTACGGATAGATGAGGCGGCGCATTTTAGCAGAGCGCCGCCGCTCAGGTAAGGCGATTTATCCGTGCTTGTGCAATCAGATTGAACCTTTTTACGCTGTCAGCCACGTTCAGGCTGGAAGCGCACCACAAAACCCTTGAGGTTTTGCTGCTTGCCAAGCAAATCGCGCAGGCGATCGGCCTCTGCACGCTCCAGCAATGGGCCGACAAAAACCCGGTTCATCCCGCCAGAAGATCGCACATAAGCGTTATAGCCTTGATTGCGAAGGGTTTTTTGCAGGTTATCAGCACTGGCCCGATTGGACAGGCTCACCAGTTGCACCGACCAGCTGATCGGCAAGCCATTGGGATCAACACGCTTTTGCGTGGTGTCCAGCTTGGCCGGTGCCTGGGCAACGGTTTGCGCCGGCGTGACAGCCGGAGGCTTGGGCGCAGCCACTGCAGGCTTTGCCACGACCGGTGCGACCGGGGCTGGCGCCTGCTGCTCGACAACCGGCTGCTCAACCGGAGCCGGTTCCTCAGGGATCACCTGAGGCTCAGGCACGGCAACCGGCTCGACCTTGACCTGCGGCATTACCGGCATTTCAGGGGCGCTCGGCGCATCCACCTCAATCTGACGCAGCTCGTCCTGCCGGGAGAACAGCATCGGCAGAAAAATAACCGCCAGCGCCACCAGCACCAGGGCACCCACCATCCTTTGTTTGTACGCCTTATCCAGCAAAGCCATTTGCAGCCTCCTGCGTGGCACGCCGCTCCAACCACTCGAGCGCTTCGGCAACACAATAAAATGATCCGAACAACAGGATTTCGTCGTCAGTCGTGGCCCGTTCGCACTGTGCCTCAAGCGCTTGCTCCACGCTGGCATAAGCCGAAACAGCCGCCCCAAAACCCTGCAGCGCGGCCTCGACTTCAGCGCCCGGGCGCGTGCGCGGGGTATCCAGCGGCGCAACAGCCCAATGCGCGACCGAGCCCGTCAGTTGTGACACTACGCCATCCAGGTCCTTGTCGGCCAGCAAACCGAACACCGCCAGGCGCTTGCCTGCCACCGGCCGCTGCGCCAGGCGCCGCGCCAAATACTCGGCGGCATGGGGGTTGTGCCCTACATCCAGCAGTATATGCAAGGGCTTGCCCTTCCAGCTGAACTGGCGACGATCCAGGCGCCCCGTGATGCGAGTACCTGCCAGCGCCGCGACAATGCGCTCCGACTGCCAGGGCAGATCGGTCAACGCATAGGCCTGCACGGCCAGCGCCGCGTTTTCCATCGGCAGATCCAGCAGCGGAATATCGCGCAGCTCGATCAATTGCCCCCGGGCATCCTGACCACGCCAATGCCAGACCTGATCGGTACTGACCAGATCAAAGTCACGACCGCGCAGAAACAGCGGGCAACCCAGCTCTGCAGCCTTGTCGAGCAATGTATGCGGCGGGTTCAGATCGCCACACAGGGCCGGCTTGCCGGCACGGAAAATCCCGGCCTTTTCAAAGCCCACGGATTCGCGGGTGTTGCCCAGATACTCAATATGATCGACACCGATACTGGTCACCAGCGCCAGGTCGGCATCCACCAGATTGACCGCATCCAGGCGCCCGCCCAGGCCGACTTCCAGCACCACGGCATCCAGCTGGGCACGCTCGAACAACCAGAAGGCTGCCAGCGTACCCATTTCAAAATATGTAAGGGATGTCTCGCCGCGCCCTGCATCCAGGGCCGCAAAGGCCTCGCAAAGCAGCTCGTCCGAGACTTCAACACCCTCAATTTGTACGCGCTCGTTATAGCGCAGCAGGTGGGGCGAACTGTAAACCCCCACCTTGAGCCCTTGCGCCTGCAGCAACGAAGCCACAAACGCACAGGTCGAGCCCTTGCCATTGGTACCCGTCACCGTCACCACCCGAGGCGCAGGCTTTTGCAGCCCCAAGCGGTTCGTTACCTCGCGTGCGCGATCCAGCCCCATATCGATGGCCGATGGATGCAACTGCTCAAGATAGGCGAGCCACTCGCCAAGGGTGCGCTGGGTCATAGGTTCGCAGGTGCCGGCGGAACAACGATGGTTTCAACAGGCGCGGCCACGAACACCGGAGTCGGCAAGCCCATCATTTGCGCCAGCAGGTTGCCCAGGCGCGGACGCAGCTCCTGACGTGCAACGATCAGGTCGATGGCGCCGTGCTCCAGCAGGAACTCGCTGCGCTGGAAACCTTCCGGCAGTTTTTCGCGAACGGTCTGCTCGATAACACGCGGACCGGCAAAACCGATCAGCGCCTTAGGCTCAGCCACGATCACGTCACCCAGCATCGCCAGGCTGGCCGAAACACCGCCGTATACCGGGTCGGTCAGTACCGAGATGAAAGGGATGCCTTCTTCACGCAGACGCGCCAGTACCGCCGAGGTCTTGGCCATTTGCATCAGGGAGATCAGGGCTTCCTGCATCCGCGCACCGCCCGAGGCTGCGAAGCAGATCATCGGGCAGCGGTGTTCAAGGGCGTAATTGGCCGCACGCACGAAGCGCTCGCCAACAATGGCACCCATAGAGCCACCCATGAAGGAGAACTCGAAGGCCGACACCACCACCGGCATGCCCAGCAAGGTACCGCTCATGGAGATCAGGGCGTCTTTTTCGCCGGTCTGCTTTTGCGCGCCGACCAGACGGTCCTTGTACTTCTTGCTGTCACGGAACTTGAGACGGTCAACCGGCTCCAGGTCTGCACCCAGTTCGGCACGGCCGTCGGCGTCCAGGAAGATATCAATGCGGGCGCGGGCGCCGATACGCATGTGGTGATTGCATTTCGGGCAAACGTCCAGGGTCTTTTCCAGCTCCGGACGATAAAGCACAGCGTCGCAGGACGGGCATTTGTGCCACAGGCCTTCAGGTACCGAGCTCTTTTTGACCTCGGAACGCATGATCGAAGGAATCAGCTTGTCTACCAACCAGTTGCTCATGCTTTCTTTCTCCAGTACCGGTGGCCAGAACAGTTCAGTTCAGGCCCCGTGTATGCCCTTGAGCTAAATTAATCAGGTGTGTGGCGATAATTGCCGGAACCGCGGTCCGCACTCGGCAAACCAGCAAAACCCTGCAACCCTCAGCCTTACCGACAGCACGCACCAGAGCGGCCGCCACTTAAATTTCTGCCCGTCTTCTCACCGGGCCCGCCTGCTTCGCAGAGCGGTATTGATGGACGGCGGCAGAGTGCCAGCCGTCACATCCGCATCAGTTTGCCGTGCGCACTGCCCGCATAAAGGCACGAATCCTGTCGTGATCCTTGATGCCCTTGCTCTTTTCAACGCCGCCACTGACATCCACGGCGTAGGGCTGCACCCGGGCGATGGCGTCTGCAACGTTGCCGGGCGTCAGGCCGCCGGCCAGGATAATCGGCTTGTGCAAACCCTGAGGTATCAAAGACCAGTCAAATGCCTGACCAGTTCCACCCGGTACACCTTCAACATAGGCATCGAGCAAAATACCGCTGGCCCCTGCATAGGCCTTGCAGGCACCGGCGATGTCATCACCGGCCTTGACCCGCAACGCCTTGATATAAGGACGGTGATAGCCTTCGCACTGCTCCGGGGTTTCATCGCCATGAAACTGCAGCAGATCCAGCGGCACGGCATCCAGGGTTTCGTTCAGCTCACAGGCGCTGGCATTGACGAACAACCCCACCGAAGTCACGAAAGGCGGCAAGGCGGCAATAATGGCCCGCGCCTGCGCGGCCGTGACTGACCGCGGGCTCTTGGCGTAGAACACGAAGCCTATGGCGTCAGCCCCGGCCTCGACCGCAGCCAGTGCATCTTCTATGCGGGTAATACCGCAGATCTTGCTGCGAACAACGGACATCTCGATAACACCCCGAACGCGAAAGCCCCGGATGGTAACAAATGCTTATCCGGGCGTCAGCCGTCCAGGCCGCTAAAACCGGTCAAGAAATGTGGACCAATGTAACGTTCCGGCAACTGGAACTCGTCGCGGTATTCAACTTGCACCAGATACAGGCCGTAGGGATGGGCCGTCACACCGCCCGAGCGCCGCTCGCGGCTCTCCAGCACTTCCTTGATCCACTCCACCGGCCGCTCGCCCGTGCCGATAGTCATCAGCACCCCGGCGATATTGCGCACCATATGGTGCAGAAAGGCACTGGCACGAATATCCAGCACAATCATGTTGCCGTGACGGGTCACGCGCAGATGGTGCATTTCCTTGATCGGGGATTTGGCCTGGCACTGTCCGGCGCGAAAGGCACTGAAATCATGCACGCCCAACAGGTGTCGAGCTGCCTCGGCCATACGCTCGACATCCAGCGGGCGGTGGTTCCAGGTGATTTCCTGATTCAGATGGGCTGGCCGGATCTGATCGTTGTAGATCACATAGCGATAGCGCCGGGCGATGGCCTTGAAGCGGGCATGGAAGTGCGCGGGCATGACCTGGGCCCAGGTGACGCTGATGTCATGGGGCAAATTGATATTGGCGCCCATGACCCAGGCTTTCAGGGAGCGCTCGGCCCGGGTGTCAAAATGCACCACCTGCCCGCAGGCATGCACACCGGCATCCGTACGCCCGGCGCACATCAGGGAGACCGGTGAGGCGGCCACTTTGGACAGGGCGTTTTCCAGGGTTTCCTGAACGGTCAGCACACCATTGGCCTGGCGCTGCCAGCCGCTGTAGCGCGAACCTTTGTATTCCACCCCAAGGGCGATTCGGTAAAAACCTTCCGCGGCCATTTCAGCGGCCGGGTTATCTATATTTGCCAAGGACTTGCAGCCTGCTCATAAACGCAAAGGCGGCCATTATAGGGCGCACCCGGCAAGACGCCATGAAACATTTCACCGGAACGTCAGACAAACCAGGCTTCGTAGCAGCTGCCAAAGGACATTTCAACTGTGGGAGCGAGCATGCTCGCGAAGGTCGTTCGCGAGCTGGCTCGCTCCCATAGGGAGGGTTGACCGGCAACAGAGTATCTAAAGGCGTTTCACTCAGTTCAGGCGTGCCATCATTTCCAGGGCTTCGGCCTGCTGCTGTGGATTACCCTCCTCCATGACCTCGGTCAGAATATCCCGCGCACCTTCGTCGTCGCCCATATCGATATAGGCCTGGGCCAGATCGAGTTTGGTGGCCGTTTCATCGGCGCCCGAGAGGAAGTCGAATTCCGGTTCATCATCGGCAAAGGGCTGTTCCAGCGATGATTGCTCAAGGCTTTGCGACAGGCGATGCAACTCGGCATTGACCTTGTCCAGTTCAAGGGCAAAGCTGTCCGCCGCCACAGCGGGTGGAGCGCTTTCTTCAGCCAGGGACAGGTCAAAGTCCGCCGGCAGGTCCAGATCAAAGTCCGACGCCCCTTCGTGAGCCGCCTGAACCTGAACCTGCTGTTCAAGCACCGCTTCGAAACTGTCTGCCGCCGGCTTGTCGAGCCCTGCAGGTTCTGGCGTCACCACCGCAGGGGAAGCCGCTTCCAGTTCATCAAGGCTCAGATCAAAATCGTGATCGAACGCTGCAGGTGCAGGTGCAGCAGGCTCCGGCTGAGGTTCGACCTCGCGATCGTCGCGCATCATGTCCTGGACAAATTGCGCTTGCAGCTGGGTGGCCACCGCTGCGGTAGCAATGCCGGCCGCTGCCGCCACCGCCATGCCAGGATAACGATTTTTGAGCTGCTCGACCTGAGCGTGATTCTTGCCATTGGCTACCAGTTGGCGCTCTTGAGCGATAAAAGCGTCACGATCACCCAGTTCGGCGTAAACCCGCATCAACTCAAGACGCAAATCACTGCGCTGGGGCTCCCGATCGATCGCAGCCTTGAGCAATACAACGGCCTCGCTCAACTGACGCTGCTCAATCAACCGCTCGGCCTGATCCAGCACATCAGCCGCAGGCTTGGCCAGGGTAACCTGCGCGACCACCGGAGCTACTGCCTCCACGACCGGTGCAGGTGCAGGTGCAGGTGCAGGTGCAGGATCGATACTGCGCGACGGCGTTTCAAGCCCCTCAAAACTGCTTTGCGGCAGATCCAGATCGGCTGCAAACCCGGACTCATTTTCAAGATCCCGAGCCATTCGCGCATGTTTTTGTGCTTCTTGCAGCGCCTTGCGCCGACGCACGAGCAACAACAGCAAGAGCAGCAAAAAGACCGCCCCGCCGCCGACAAGCCCCAGTAATAGCGGGCTGTTCAGCAGGTCCTGAATGTTTCGCTCATGGCCTTGCGTCGCCCCGGTGTCTTCAGGACTTGGTGCCACTGCAGTGGCCGGTGCACCTTCGATTGCCGGCGCAATATCGGCTTCAGGCGCATCCTCGGCCTGCACGCCGGCCAACGCAACTGCCGGGTCGACAGGCGCACCTTTGCCGGCCTCCAGCCTGGCCAGTTGATCGTTCTTCAATTCAATCAAACGCTGCAGCTTGTCCAACTGGCTTTGCAGGTCTTTCATCCGGTCTTGCAGCTCGGCATTTTCACGACGGCTGCTGTCCAGACCTTCCTGAGTCATCGCCAGCTGGTCAGCCAGTTTTTTCGCATCCCCGGCAGCACCCTTGCCTGCCTGAGCGGAAACCAGACTCAAGGCATCCTGATGCACAGCCTTGGCGGCAGGCGCCGGCACAGGCTTGCGACCGGTTGCATCGAGTTGCTGGGCCAACGGTACGGTGCGACGGCCACTGCGCCAGTCGGCATTTTGCGACGCCACTTCGTTGATGGCCCTGGCCTGGGGCAATTGCACACTTTGCGAGGCATCTGGCAGGCGCAGCACCTGGCCGGTTTTAAGCCGGTTGATATTGCCGTTGATAAACGCATCAGGGTTCAGGGCCTGAATTGCCAGCATGGTCTGCTGCACCGAGCCGCCGTTGCGCGCCTTGGCGGCGATCTCCCACAGTGTGTCACGGGACGTGGTGGTGTACTGCACGGGCGCGGCAGGCGCAGACGTTGATGCCGCCGACGCGGCCTGCGGCGAGAATCGGGCGGGATCGAGCAACACGCTGTAATCGCGCATCAAGCGGCCGTTGGGCCACATCACCTGCACCAGGAAGTTCACAAAAGGTTCGGACAGCGGCTGGCTGGAGGTGACGCGCAATACGCTCTTGCCATCGGCGTTGATGATCGGGGTAAAGCGCAAATCATCCAGAAACGCCGGGCGCGGAACTCCGGCCTTGCTGAACTCCTGTTCGGGGGCAAGGCTTGGCACCACTTGCGCAGCAGTCAGGTCCTTGACATCGAGCAGCTCGATTTCTGCCAGCAGCGGCTGGTTCTGCGCCGACTTGAGCGTCAGCTCCCCAAGCTCAAGCGCCTGCGCCATACCGGATGACAGCGCCGAAGCGGCAGCGATTGCCAACACCAATTTGCGAACCTGAACCATAGCCTCTTCCTTATTGGTACAGGCCTCGTCCCACGAGACCTGTATAGCAGCCAAGTATCTTTTACAGTTGGTCTTTTATCAACAACTCAGCCAACTGCACGGCGTTCAATGCGCCACCCTTGCGTACGTTATCTGACGTCAGCCACAGATTAAGTTCAGATGTGTCGTCCACACCGTGACGCACTCGACCGACATACACCACATCCTGACCTACGGCATCGCCAACAGCAGTCGGGTAGTCACCGGCTTCCACCAGCTCGATACCCTCACCTGCCTCGAGGGCGGCATTGACTTCAACCAGATCCACCGGCCCGGCCAGTTGCAGGGACACGCTGAAGCTGTCACCAAAAAATACCGGCACTTGCACACTGCTGGCCGATACCTTCAGCGTAGGCATAGCCAGAACTTCGCGCAGCTCATTGACCAAACGTTTTTCCAGCGGCACATGGCCCTGTGCGTCCGGCGTGCCGACCTGGGCCAGGACGTTGAAGGCCATCTGACGATCAAAGAAGCTGGTTTCCAGCGGATGCAGGTTCAGCAGCGCGGTGGTTTGGCGTGCCAGCTCCGAGACCGCTTCACGGCCTTGAGCGGAAACTGCCATGCAGGCCGTCACATTGACCCGCTGAATTTCCAGCACTCTTAGCAAAGGCGCCAGCACCACGGCCAGTGCGGTGGCCGAAGGACTCGGGCTGCTGACTTGCAGTGGCTTTTTCAAGGTTGCCAGCACCTGCGCGTTGGCTTCAGGTACCACCTGCGGCGCCTGTGCAGACGGCAAAGCGCCGGACAGGTCGACCACCATGCACCCGGCTGCACTGGCTTTGGCAGCAAAACTCAAGGTCACGGCAGGGCCTGCGGCAAAGAATGCCAGCTGTACGCTGCTGAAATCGAACGTGTCGACATCGCGCACCCTGACGTTTTTACCGCGAAAAGGCACCGAATGCCCGTCAGATTCACTGCTGGCCAGCAAGTGCAACTTGCCAACCGGAAAATCACGCTCTTCGAGCATTTGTACGATGGTTTCGCCGACAGTGCCGGTGGCGCCAACGACGGCGATATCAAAGGACTGGTTCATGTATCTACCTCAGGCGAAACGTGGGGAGCGGCACTGTACCGGGCACAACCCCGACAGGCAACGCGCCCGGCCGATTTGATGGATGATGACAATTCGTAGCAGCTGATCATCCAATAAAAAGCCCGCGCCTCTTGCGAGACGCGGGCTTGAACCTGCCGGTGGCGAATTAACGCTCCAGCAAAATCCGCAGCATGCGGCGCAGCGGTTCTGCCGCGCCCCACAGCAACTGGTCGCCCACGGTAAAGGCACCGAGGAACTGCGAACCCATGTTCAGCTTGCGCAGACGGCCAACCGGTACATTCAGGGTGCCGGTAACCTTCGTCGGGCTCAGTTCCTGGATGCTGGCTTCACGCTGGTTTGGCACCAGCTTGACCCAGGGATTGTGCTGGCTGATCAAACCTTCGATATCGGCGATAGGCACATCTTTGTTCAGCTTGATGGTCAAGGCCTGGCTGTGGCAACGCATCGCACCGATACGTACGCAGATACCGTCCACCGGAACCGGGTTCTTGAAGCGACCCAGGATCTTGTTGGTTTCTGCCTGCGCTTTCCACTCTTCACGGCTTTGACCGTTCGGCAGCTCTTTGTCGATCCACGGGATCAGGCTGCCGGCCAATGGCACACCGAAGTTTTCGGTCGGGTAGGCATCGCTGCGCATAGCCTCGGCCACACGACGGTCGATATCGAGGATGGCGCTGGCCGGGTCGGCCAGTTGATCGGCGACCGCCGCATGGGTGGTGCCCATCTGCTTGATCAACTCGCGCATGTTCTGCGCACCGGCGCCCGAAGCCGCCTGGTAGGTCATGGCGCTCATCCACTCTACCAGACCGGCTTCGAACAGACCGCCCAGACCCATCAGCATCAGGCTGACAGTGCAGTTGCCGCCGATATAGTTTTTGGTGCCGGCATCCAGCTGCTGGTCGATGACCTTGCGGTTGACCGGGTCCAGAATAATGACCGCATCATCCTGCATGCGCAGGGTCGACGCTGCATCGATCCAGTAACCTTGCCAGCCCGCCTCACGCAGCTTGGGGAACACCTCGCTGGTGTAGTCGCCGCCCTGGCAGGTCAGGATTACATCGAGGGTTTTCAGCTCTTCAATGTTGTAAGCATCCTTGAGCGGGGCAATATCCTTGCCCACGGACGGACCTTGTCCACCGACATTGGAAGTGGTGAAAAACACCGGTTCGATCAGATCGAAATCCTGCTCTTCCAGCATCCGCTGCATGAGCACGGAACCAACCATACCGCGCCAACCGACCAGACCTACACGTTTCATCGCAACTACACCTTTAACAAAAAGTGGGGTCGTTACTTCCACCAACAGGAAGTAACGGGCCCGAGAGATTACAGATTCTGCAGCGCCGCGACTACTGCATTGCCCATTTCCTGTGTTCCGACCCGGGTGCAACCCGTCGACCAGATATCACCGGTACGCAAACCCTGGTCCAGAACCAGGCTTACGGCCTGCTCAATGGCATCGGCAGCAGCGGTCTGGTTGAAGCTGTAACGCAGCATCATCGACACCGACAAAATGGTCGCCAGAGGGTTGGCAATACCCTGCCCCGCGATGTCCGGCGCCGAACCGTGGCAAGGCTCGTACATGCCCTTGTTGTGGGTGTCCAGGGATGCCGATGGCAGCATGCCGATAGAGCCCGTGAGCATCGAAGCCTGGTCGGACAGGATGTCACCGAACATGTTTTCGGTGACGATCACGTCAAATTGCTTGGGTGCGCGCACCAGTTGCATGGCCGCGTTGTCGACGTACATATGGCTCAGCTCGACGTCCGGGTAGTCCTTGGCCACTTGCTCGACCACTTCACGCCACAGCTGGCTGGACGCCAGCACGTTGGCCTTGTCCACCGAGCAGAGCTTTTTGCCACGCACGCGGGCCATGTCGAAACCGACGCGGGCAATGCGGCGGATTTCGCTTTCGCTGTACGGCAGGGTGTCATAGGCCTGACGCTCACCGTTTTCCAGCTCGCGGGTGCCACGGGGGGCGCCGAAGTAGATACCACCGGTCAATTCGCGAACGATGAGGATATCCAGTCCGGAAACGATTTCCGGCTTGAGGCTCGATGCATCAGCCAGTTGCGGGTACAGGATTGCCGGGCGCAGGTTGCCGAACAGGCCCAGTTGCGCACGGATTTTCAGCAGGCCGCGCTCGGGGCGAATGTCGCGCTCGATCTTGTCCCATTTCGGGCCACCCACGGCGCCCAGCAAGACAGCGTCGGCCGCACGGGCGCGCTCAAGGGTCTCGTCGGCCAACGGTACGCCATGCTTGTCGATGGCTGCGCCGCCGATCAGGTCGTGGGTCAGCTCCAGGCCCAGGTTGAACTTGTCACTGGCCAGCTCCAGCACCTTGACCGCTTCGGCCATGATTTCCGGACCAATACCGTCGCCAGGGAGAATCAGAATCTGCTTGCTCATGGGTTCCTCTTTCTTGTCTGTTGATGCCCCCGCAGGCGCACCCGGAAATATTCAGGTTACTTCTCGGCCCACAGCACCAGCACATCGGTGCTGAACGAACCATCGGCTTCAATTTCAAAATAATCGCGTACTTCGGCGCCCATCGACTGCTGCAACTGGCGGATGGCCGCGCTCATGACCTGTGGCGTACGCATGCGCTCGATCCAGGAGCTGAACTCTAAACGCAAACGCTGACGCTGTGTGCTGCGCACGTGCAAACCGGCTTCGCTGACCTGACGCAGCCATTCGGCGCTCGAATAGTCGCGCACATGGCTGGTGTCGCGCAGCACTTCGACACTTTGCAGGTAGGTGTCGAATAACGGGCTGCCGGGTGAGATCACATCGATAAATGCCGCTACGCCACCCGGCTTGAGCACCCGGCGCACTTCGCGCAGGGCAACGCCCAGATCGCTCCAGTGATGGGCCGAGTAACGGCTGAGCACATAGTCGAACTCGCCATCGGCAAACGGCAAACGCTCTGCCGCGCCGCAAACGGTGCTGATATTGTCCAGCCCGCGATCGCTGGCGGCAGCACTGACCACATCGAGCATTTGTTGCGACAGGTCGTATGCCACCACATCCTTGACCAGTGCAGCCACATGAAAGCTTACATGGCCCGCGCCACACCCCAGGTCCAGCACCCGCGCTTCAACTTTACCCGCCAGCTCGGCCTTGAGCAGACCGAACTCGGTGCCTTGCGCATGCACGGCGCTGCTCAGATAGGCCGACGCCTGTTCGCCGAACTGCTTTTGTACGACCTGGGTGTGCTGGGCGGTACTGGTCATTAAAACTTCCTTTTAGCGTCAAGACTTGGGTTGTCCACACTGCCGTCATCGCGGGCAAGCCCGCTCCCACATTTGAAATGCATTCCCCTGTGGGTGCCGGGCTTGCCCGCAAAGAGGCCATTCAAGCGTCGCGAAACAACCACGGCTGGCTCGCACGGTGCTTGCTTTCAAACGCGGCAATTGCATCGCCGTCCTGCAAGGTCAGGCCGATATCGTCCAGGCCGTTGAGCAGGCAATGCTTGCGAAACGCATCGATTTCAAAGCCCAGCACCTTGCCATCCGGGCGGGTCACGGTTTGCGCCTCGAGGTCGATCTTGAGCTGGTAACCCGGCTCGGCTTCAACCTGGGCAAACAGCTCATCGACTTCGGCGTCGCTCAGGATGATCGGTAACAAACCGTTCTTGAAGCTGTTATTGAAGAAAATATCGGCGTAGCTCGGCGCGATGATGCTGCGAAAACCGTACTCTTCCAGCGCCCACGGCGCGTGCTCACGGCTGGAGCCGCAACCGAAGTTTTCCCGGGCCAGCAACACACTGGCGCCCTGGTAACGCTCGGCGTTAAGCACAAAATCCTTGTTCAGCGGGCGTTTGGAGTTGTCCTGGTAGGGCTGACCCACATCCAGATAACGCCACTCGTCAAACAGGTTAGGGCCAAAGCCGGTACGCTTGATCGACTTCAGGAATTGCTTGGGAATGATCTGGTCGGTATCGACGTTGGCACGATCCAAAGGCGCGACCAAACCGGTGTGCTGAGTAAAAGCCTTCATGCTGCGCTCCCCTGGATCAATTCACGGACATCAATAAAACGACCATTCACGGCGGCGGCAGCGGCCATGGCCGGGCTGACCAGGTGAGTACGGCCACCGGCGCCCTGACGGCCTTCAAAGTTGCGGTTGGAGGTCGAAGCACAATGCTCGCCCGACTCAAGGCGGTCCGGATTCATCGCCAGGCACATCGAACAACCCGGCTCACGCCATTCAAAACCGGCCTCGATAAAGATCTTGTCCAGACCTTCAGCCTCGGCCTGGGCTTTAACCAGACCCGAGCCCGGCACCACAATCGCCTGTTTGATGGTGGACGCCACCTTGCGCCCCTTGGCAATTACTGCCGCAGCACGCAAGTCTTCGATCCGCGAGTTGGTGCACGAGCCGATAAATACGCGATCGAGCTGGATATCGGTGATCGCCTGGTTGGCGGTCAGGCCCATGTACTTCAATGCACGTTCGATCGAGCCACGCTTGACCAGGTCGGTTTCCTGTGCCGGATCCGGCACGTTCTGATCAACCGCCAGAACCATCTCGGGCGAAGTGCCCCAGCTGACTTGCGGCTTGATCTGCGTAGCGTCCAGTTCAACCACGGTGTCGAACTGCGCATCGCTGTCGGACACCAGGTCTTTCCAGGCTTCGACCGCCAGGTCCCATTCAGCGCCTTTAGGCGAAAACGGACGGCCCTTTACATAATCGACAGTTTTCTGATCGGCGGCCACCAGGCCTACACGGGCACCGGCTTCGATGGACATGTTGCAGATGGTCATGCGGCCTTCGACGGACAAGTCACGAATCGCGCTGCCGGCGAATTCGATGGCATGACCATTGCCGCCCGCGGTGCCGATCTTGCCGATCACGGCCAGTACGATGTCCTTGGCGGTTACGCCGAACGGCAATTGCCCTTCGACCGACACCAGCATGTTCTTCATTTTTTTGGCGACAAGACACTGGGTGGCGAGCACATGCTCGACCTCGGAAGTGCCGATACCGTGGGCCAATGCACCGAAGGCGCCGTGAGTCGAGGTGTGCGAGTCACCGCAGACCACGGTCATGCCCGGCAAGGTCGCGCCCTGCTCCGGGCCGATCACATGGACGATACCCTGACGCACGTCGTTCATCTTGAATTCGGTAATGCCGTATTCGTCACAGTTGTCATCCAGGGTTTGCACCTGCAGACGGGAAACCTGATCGGCAATCGCTTCGATCCCGCCTTTACGCTCCGGCGTGGTCGGTACGTTGTGGTCCGGGGTGGCGATGTTGGCATCGATACGCCAAGGCTTGCGCCCGGCCAGCCGCAGGCCTTCAAAGGCTTGCGGCGAGGTCACTTCGTGAATGATGTGACGGTCGATGTAGATCAGCGCCGAGCCATCGTCACGCTGCTTGACCAAATGCGAATCCCAGAGCTTGTCGTAGAGCGTTTTGCCGGCCATCAGACGGTTTCCTCATCAGCTACTTTTCTGTGCCAATAACCACTTGGCTTGTGAGGTCGATCCTATGGGGTTACAGTGAATAACTCAAATTCATAATTTTTATGCTTTGGATAACCAACAGGAATTCGAATAGATGGATCTCGCGAATCTCAATGCGTTTATTGCAATTGCTGAAACCGGCAGTTTTTCCGGGGCCGCCGAACGGCTGTTCCTGACCCAGCCAGCCATCAGCAAACGCATTGCCAGCATCGAGCAGCAACTCAAGCTCAGGCTGTTCGACCGGCTGGGCCGTGAGGTCAGCCTCACCGAAGCCGGCCGGGCCTTGCTGCCGCGCGCTTACCAGATCCTCAACGTACTGGATGACACGCGCCGGGCACTCAACAACCTCAATGGCGAAGTCAGCGGGCGCCTGACCCTGGCTACCAGCCATCATATCGGTCTGCACCGCCTGCCACCTTTACTGCGCGAGTTCACCCGCACTTACCCCAAGGTCGCGCTGGATATTCAGTTTCTCGATTCCGAAGTGGCCTACGACGAGATTCTGCATGGCCGCGCAGAACTGGCTGTGATCACCCTCGCGCCGGAGCCTCATTCACTGATTCGTGCCGTGCCGGTCTGGGATGACCCGCTGGATTTCGTGGTGGCCCCGGAGCACCGCCTGACCCGGCAAAAAGCCGTAAGCATGGCCGATATTGCACGCCATCCAGCGGTGTTTCCCGGCGGCAATACCTTTACCCATCATATTGTCCATCGCCTGTTTGAAGCCCAGGGCCTGACACCCAACATCGCCATGAGCACCAATTACCTGGAGACCATCAAGATGATGGTCTCCATCGGCCTGGCCTGGAGCGTGTTGCCGCGCACCATGCTGGATGAACAGGTGGCATCGATTGCCCTGCCCGGCATCCAGCTGACCCGCCAGCTGGGGTATATCCTGCATACCGAACGCACCTTGTCCAATGCGGCCCATGCCTTTATGACCCTGCTCGATGCCCAGGTAGATGCCCTGCCCGCACAAACGGACGACGCCCAAACCGTACACCGGTGAAATAATCCCGCGCATTTGGCCCGATAAAACAATAAGGACCCGCCATGCAAACTCCTGAAATTTTCATCCTCAGCGCCCGGCGCACGGCCATCGGCACCTTTGGCGGCTCGCTCAAGGACGTGCCCCTGGCCGAGCTGGCCAGCACTGCGGTCAAGGCCGCGTTGCACAGCAGCCAGGTCGACCC
>NZ_WIVQ01000082.1:0-19352 GCF_009600545.1 Pseudomonas sp. FSL R10-1339
GCTCCACGACCTGGACTCGAACCAGGGACCCAATGATTAACAGTCATTTGCTCTACCAACTGAGCTATCGCGGAACTACATATTTCAATTTGTAACGTTGTTGCCTTACTGCTTAGCAACACTCTTCGAGTTCTTCGCATCGCTGCGTTGGCGTCTCTGAGGTCGGCTATTCTACAAGCTTTAAAAGCCTTGTCAACCCTTATTTTTCGTTAGAAGACAATTACTTAGCTCTTCCAGCGGGCTTCTCGGTTTGGGCCAAGTCGCTATTACGGGTTGCTTGCTGCGGGGCGCATATTACAAGCGTTTTCCTTACAGATCAACACCCTAGAAAAAAAAGGCCTCGCAAAGCGAGGCCTCTGTTAAAACACCGCTTTCAAACCTTATGCGAAGACGATTTCGTCGTCCTTCACGCTGGCTGTCACGGTGGTGCCAGGCAAGAACTGACCGGACAGGATCAGTTGTGCCAGCGGGTTTTCGATCCAGCGCTGGATCGCACGTTTCAGAGGGCGTGCGCCATAAACCGGGTCGTAACCAACCGCAATCAGCTTGTCCAGAGCATCCTGGTTCAGCTCAAGGCTCAAGTCACGCTCAGCCAGACGACTGCGCAGACGACCCAACTGGATTTCGGCGATGCCAGCAATCTGATCACGGGCCAGAGGCTCGAAGATCACCACTTCGTCGATCCGGTTCACGAACTCCGGACGGAAGTGGGTGCTGACCGCATCCATCACCGCTGCACGCTGTGCCTCGCGATCGCCCACCAGCTCCTGGATCTGTGCAGAGCCCAGGTTGGAGGTCATCACGATCACCGTGTTGCGGAAGTCCACGGTACGGCCGTGGCTGTCAGTCAGGCGACCGTCTTCCAGCACTTGCAGCAACACGTTGAACACGTCCGGGTGAGCCTTCTCGACTTCATCCAGCAGGATCACCGAGTAAGGCTTGCGCCGTACCGCTTCGGTCAGATAACCGCCTTCTTCGTAGCCCACATAGCCTGGTGGTGCACCGATCAGTCGAGCCACGGAATGTTTCTCCATGAACTCGGACATATCGATCCGCACCATCGCCTCTTCAGTATCAAAGAGGAACTCGGCCAGCGCCTTGCACAACTCGGTTTTACCCACACCGGTCGGGCCGAGGAACATGAACGAGCCGCTAGGACGGTTCGGGTCACTCAGGCCGGCACGGGAACGCCGCACGGCGTTGGACACAGCCACTACGGCCTCGTCCTGGCCAATCACGCGCTCATGCAACAGGCTTTCCATTTTCATCAGCTTGTCGCGTTCGCCTTCGAGCATCTTGGAGACCGGGATACCCGTCCACTTCGATACCACTTCCGCGATTTCCTCTTCAGTCACTTTGCTGCGCAACAACTGGTTTTCAGTTTTGCCGCTGTGCTCGTCGACCATCTGCAGGCTGCGTTCCAGATCAGGGATGATCCCGTACTGCAACTCGGCCATGCGGTTGAGGTTGCCGCTGCGGCGGGCCACTTCAAGCTCCTGGCGCGCCTGCTCGATTTTCTGCTGGATCTGGGCAGAACCCTGCACTTCGGCTTTTTCCGAGGTCCAGATCTCTTCGAGGTCCGAATATTCGCGCTCGTGACGCTCGATTTCTTCCTGCAATTTCTCGAGGCGTTTTTTCGCGGCCTCGTCTTCTTCTTTCTTCAACGCCTGGGCTTCAACCTTCAGTTGAATCAAGCGACGTTCAAGACGGTCCAGTACCTCAGGCTTGGAGTCGATCTCCATGCGGATACGGCTGGCAGCCTCGTCCATCAGGTCAATCGCCTTGTCCGGCAACTGCCGGTCGGTGATGTAACGATGGCTGAGTTTGACCGCCGCAATGATCGCACCGTCGGTAATCGCTACCTTGTGGTGAACTTCATAACGCTCTTTGAGGCCACGCAGGATCGCAATGGTGTCTTCTTCGCTCGGCTCGTCCACCAGTACTTTCTGGAAGCGACGCTCAAGTGCTGCGTCCTTCTCGATGTATTGGCGGTACTCGTTGAGCGTGGTCGCACCCACGCAGTGCAACTCACCGCGAGCCAGTGCAGGCTTGAGCATATTGCCCGCATCCATGGCACCCTCGCCTTTACCGGCGCCAACCATGACATGCAATTCGTCGATAAACAGGATGACTTGCCCTTCCTGCTTCGACAGCTCGTTAAGCACTGCTTTCAGGCGCTCCTCGAACTCACCGCGGAACTTGGCACCGGCAATCAGCGCACCGATGTCCAGGGACAGCAGACGTTTGCCCTTGAGGCCGTCAGGCACTTCGCCATTGATGATCCGTTGTGCCAGACCTTCGGCAATCGCGGTTTTACCCACGCCAGGCTCACCGATCAGTACCGGGTTGTTCTTGGTACGGCGCTGCAAGACCTGAATGGTGCGACGAATTTCATCGTCACGACCGATCACCGGGTCGAGCTTGCCCTCTTCGGCGCGCTTGGTCAGGTCAATGGTGTACTTGTCCAGCGCCTGGCGTGACTCTTCAACGTTCGGGTCATTGACCGCTTCGCCGCCACGCAGGTTGTTGATGGCATTTTCCAGGGCTTTCTTGCTCACGCCCTGACCCAGCAACAACTTGCCCAGCTTGCTGTTGTCGTCCATCGCCGCCAGCAATACAACTTCGCTGGTGATGTACTGGTCGCCTTTTTGCTGCGCCAGACGATCCGCCTGGTTCAACAGACGTGCCAAATCCTGCGACATGTTTACGTCGCCAGTCGGATTCTGAATTTTTGGCAGCTGATCGAGCTCTTTGGTCAGCTCTTTACGCAGGCTGTTTACATCGAAACCGACTTGCATCAGCAACGGCTTGATCGAACCGCCCTGCTGTTCCAGCAATGCCTGCATCAAGTGCGCAGGCTCGATGGCCGGATGATCGAGGCCAACGGCCAATGACTGAGCATCGGACAACGCCAATTGCAACTTGCTGGTTAATCTATCTATACGCATTCGTCACCTTCCTTATGAGCAGGCCGGAGGGATGGAAACTCCTGAATGAAGAAACCTGCCAGATACCATAGTAGATGCGGGCGATTACGAGAGTTTCAAGCGTTTGGAAAATGACGCAGATCAGCTGGACGGTCTTTCGATCCAAACCAGTGATGCGAAGCGGCCAGTATTGGGACTGCGCCGATAGGAGAAGAAACGCGGGTCGGTCACGGTGCAAAAACCCCCGCCGTACACAGCCGTGATACCGAAGCGGGCCAGACGCAAACGCGCCAGCTCATAGATATCGGCCATAAAACGCCCGGCATTGATGCTGGGCACAAAGGCGGCTTCGGCCTGGGGCATGTCTTTTACAAAGACCTCCCGCACCTCGGCCCCGACCTCAAATGCCTTGGGGCCAATGGCCGGCCCCAGCCACACAAGCAGCTCCTGTGGCGCAACATTGAGGCTTAGTGCGGCGGCTTCAAGCACCCCGGCCGCCAGCCCGCGCCAACCGGCATGGGCTGCCGCAACACGAGTGCCAGCACGATCGCAGAACAATGCAGGCAAACAATCCGCCGTCATTGCCGTACAGGCAATACCGGGGGTGGCCGTCCAGCTGGCATCGGCCTCAACAATCAGTTCGGGATTGGCAGGTGCGACCACAACCCCGTGAACCTGGCTAAGCCAGGCGGGCTGTACGTCAAAAATATGGGTAAGGCGATGGCGGTTATGCGCAACGGCAACAGGGTCGTCGCCTACATGGTCGCCCAGGTTGAAGCTGTCGAACGGCGCCACACTGACGCCGCCCGCACGGGTGGTCACACAGGCCCGGATGCCTGCCGGCGCTGGCCAGTCAGGAATCAGGAAGGTGTTCACCCGATAAATGCCTCACGGTCTTGCTTGAGCAACGTCAACAGCCAGACAAAGTCGTCAGGCAGTGCTGATTCCCAGCTCATGCGCTTACCGGTCGTCGGATGATCCAGCTCGAGGAAACGGGCATGGAGCGCCTGACGCGGGAAGTTTTTCAGGGACTCGACCATCGTCACGCTGGCAGACGGCGGAATACGGAAGCGACCGCCGTAAGCAGGGTCTCCGACCAACGGGAAGTTGATATGAGACATATGCACACGAATCTGGTGCGTACGACCGGTTTCCAGCTTTACCCGCACATGGGTGTGGGAACGGAAACGCTCAAGCACACGGTAATGACTGACCGCCTGCTTGCCGCCTTCCATTACCGCCATGCGCTGACGCTGCTGGCCGTGACGGCCGATAGGCGCGTCGATCTTGCCCCCGGCGGTCACGACACCGATAACGATGCACTCATAGATACGACTGACACTGCGGCTCTGCAACTGTGTAACCAGTTGTGTCTGCGCCTGAATGGTCTTGGCGACCACCATCAGACCGGTGGTGTCCTTGTCCAGGCGATGCACGATCCCCGCACGCGGCACATTGATAATGTCCGGTACGTGATGCAGCAAGGCATTGAGCAAAGTACCACTGGCATGCCCCGCAGCCGGGTGCACCACAAGGCCCGCAGGCTTGTTGATGACCAGGATGTCATCGTCTTCGTAGACGATATCCAGGGGGATGTCTTCAGCGATCCACTCACCCTGGGCTTCCTGCTCTGCAGTCAGCTCCAGGATGGCACCGCCGTGTACGATGTCACGGGGGCGTATGACGGCTCCGTCCACAGTAAGGCGGCCGTCTTTGATCCAGGCGGAAAGGCGCGAGCGCGAGTGCTCAGCGAATAATTGTGCGGCGACTTGATCGAGGCGTTGGCCACCCAGTTCGGACGGCACCTCTTCGCGAAGTTGAATTTTCTCGGACATGCTCATCAGGACCGCGCCAAGCCTTTGGTTTCGGCTGCGCGCTTGTGGTTAAATACGGCGTCTTTTGCCCCGAGGCTTTTCACGGGGCACTCATCATAACAGGACGGACCCGCCCAAGACAGCGGCCGTCATAGGGACGCAAGCCGCCATGCAAGTGAGACACCTGCTGCTGATCGCCATCCTCGCACTGACCGCCGCTTGCTCGTCGACTAAAGAAGTCGTTGACGAAAACCTCAGCGAAGTGGAGCTGTACCAGCAGGCACAGGCCGACCTGGACAACCACAGCTATACCAGTGCTACCGCCAAACTCAAGGCCCTTGAGTCACGCTACCCGTTCGGTCGCTACGCCGACCAGGCCCAGCTTGAACTTATTTACGCCTACTACAAGAACTCCGAGCCCGAAGCGGCCAAGTCGGCTGCCGAACGGTTTATCCGCCTGCATCCACAGCATCCGAACGTTGACTACGCCTACTACCTCAAGGGCCTGACCTCCTTTGACCAGGACGTTGGCCTGCTGGCGCGCTTCCTGCCGCTGGACATGAGCAAGCGTGACCCGGGCGCTGCACGCGACTCCTACAACGAGTTCGCCCAGCTCACCAGCCGCTTCCCCAACAGCCGCTACGCACCCGACGCCAAGCAGCGCATGATCTACCTGCGCAACCTGTTGGCAGCGTATGAAATCCACGTAGCCGATTACTACCTGACTCGTCAGGCTTATGTAGCCGCTGCCAACCGTGGCCGCTATGTGGTCGAAAACTTCCAGGAAACTCCTTCGGTCGGCGACGGCCTGGCGGTAATGGTTGAGTCCTACCAGCGCATGCATCTCGACCAGCTGGCCAACACCAGCCTTGAAGTGCTCAAGACCAACTACCCGGACCACCCGAGCCTGGTAGACGGCCAGTTTGTGCCGCAGGTTTCCGAGTCGGACAACCGTTCATGGCTGAGCAAGGCCACATTGGGCCTGATCGAATCCAGCACACCGCTGCCACCGGGTGAAACCCGTGCAAACATGGATATCCAGAAGCAGTACCAGGATGCCAAGGATGCAATCCCGGCAGAACTGAAGCCAAAGGATGCCGATGGCGACATCATCGAAGAACCGCAAGCTGAAGGTAAAAGCCGCTCCTGGTTCAGCTACATGACCCTGGGCCTGTTCGACTGATCGTTCAGCACATAAAAAAAGAGCTCTTCGGAGCTCTTTTTTTATGTTTGATTTACCGCTGTGCGCCTGCCAGGTCCTTGGCTAAACTGGTGCATCTTTTCTCGAATAGCGAATTACCATGCTTCGTTTACTGATCTGGGCAGCGCTGATTGCTGCAGGCGTTTGGCTGTGGCGCAAATACAAGACCGGTATGGCCGCGACCAAAAAACCGGTCGACCCGAGCGCTCAGCCAATGGTGCGCTGCGCCCACTGTGGCGTACACCTGCCCCGTGACCGCGCCCTGAGCCAGCAACAAGAGTGGTATTGCACCCAGCAGCATCTGGAGCAAGGGCCAAAACCAAGGGGTTAAGCCACCTGTGATCGCTGCCGCAGGCTACGACAGGAAAACGGCAACTGTGGGAGCGAGCCTGCTCGCGAAGGTCGTTCGCGAGCAGGCTCGCTCCCACAATAGGGCTTGATCTACAACAGAGTATCGACAGAAATCCCTCTGTGTTTGTAGCCGCTTAAATCCGCCCCTCTGGCGCATAAGGCGTCGGGTCGATAATCGGCTCACGCCCCAGCAGCAAGTCCGCGAATAATTGGCAGGACGCCGGTGCCAATACCAGACCGTTGCGATAGTGCCCGCAGTTGAGCCACAGACCATCAAAACCTGACACCCGCCCAATATACGGAATGCCCTCGGGCGAACCTGGCCGCAGCCCGGCCCAGTGCCCCACCACTTCAGCATCGGCCAGGGCCGGGATCAATTCGACTGCCGAGGCCTTGAGGCTCTCAAGGGCCGTAAGGGTCGGGGTTTTATCAAAGCCTTCATGCTCCAGCGTGCTACCGATCAGGATATGACCGTCGCGGCGGGGAATGGCATAACGCCCTTTTGCCAGCACCATGCACGACAAAAAGTCAGATGCGCATTTGTACAGGATCATCTGCCCCTTGACCGGCTCCACAGGCAACTCCAGCCCCAGCCCGCTCAACAACTCACCGCTCCAGGCCCCGGCCGACAACACCACCTCGTCGCCGCGAATCTCACCCCGGGCCGTATTGACCCCGCAAACTCTTTCGCCTTCGCGAACAAAGCCGAGCACCTCGCACTGCTCATGCACAGTGACATTCGGCATCGCCTGCAGTGCAGCCTTCAGCGATTTCACCAACCGCGGATTCCGCACATTGGCCACATTAGCCATATAAATTGCGTGTGCATAACCACCGCCCAGCACGGGCACGGCATCATGGACTGCCGACATATCGACCGCCCCCAGAGGTCGCCCTTCGCGCCCGGCCCACTCCAGCGCCTGAGCCTCATCATCCAGGTCCAGCCAGTACAGCCCGGTGGTGTGTACTTCAGGATCAATACCCGTCGAAGCAAACAGACGCTCGGCCAATTGCGGATAAAAGTCCTGAGACCAGTGCGCCAGGGCCGTTACAGCACAGTTATAGCGCCACGGATAAAGCGGCGAAACAATACCGCCGCCGGCCCAGGAGGACTCCTGGCCCGCCCCGCCACGCTCCAGCACAATCACCTGCTCTACATCAGCCGCCAGATTAAACGCAGTCAGCAGGCCTATGACACCGCCCCCGACAATCACCACCCGTTGCTGCCTAGCCATCTGTTAATCCAGCCCGTCATTCAAAATCAATCGTTAGCGCCCCCAACACTGCTGCATTGTCAGGCCAGGGGCGGCCTGGGTTATCGTTGCCATACCGGTGTGAGCCAGCGTAAAGCTCCCGCACGAATCCCCCGCCATTGCCGAACCTTGTTTGGGCGTCGCCTTCAGCCAGTAGCCGTGGTCGACGAGATCGGCACTGATGTCGTAGTGCTGATTGCCTGAACTAAGGTCTTTCATACCGCTATATACCGCGTTCTTTGTGTAAAAGCGCTCAAGACTTTGGGCTTGCTCCGTCAACAGGACAACAACTTGAGAGCGGTAAGCCCGCTTTACATAATCGCCGTACAACGGATAAACGAATGCGCCAAGGATACCGGTGATAACCACGACGATCATCAGTTCGATCAGGGTAAAACCTGCTACATACCTGTACATTTCGTGCGTCCTATTGCAGCTGTCGCCACATGACCCGGTGAAAACCCCTGGCAACACGCTCTTGCGAAGCGTTATCCGGCCCTTGATAACGCGCATAAATACTCTCCAGTACGGTGCGCGACTGCCCGTGCCAGCCAATACCGGTAACTCGATACAAACGGGTAGTGGTGGTCACTGGCAAATGGGCTGGCGTAATGCTTGGCCCAAGGTTCTGAACACCATACAGCCCGTTCGCAACGCTTATCCAACGTACCCCGGAGGCCGGATCGATGCCTGGCACAGCCTGAGTACGCACCTCTGGGGGCGGGTTACAGCTTGCTGGCGAAGTGCAAGGCATTACCCTGCCCCATTGGATCTGAAGCCAGGCCTCCCCGCTGCCAAGCGCCGCTTCTGCGGCCTGAAATGAGTGGTTGGCATGTTGAACGCCTGCAGACATTTTTTCCTGAAGGGTCGCACTGATCAATGCAGCCATCCCGATCAGGCTCAGCAACAGCATGAAAACCAGGCTGACCAGCAGTGCCATGCCGCGCTGACAAATCAATGGCAAAGGCATGATGCGCGCCCTAAGCCAGCCGGTTACGCAAAGCGACTTCCAACTGATAGACCTGGTCCTTGACCCGCCCGGCGCGGTCTCGCAATGTCAGGCCGATACGGATGCTGCGCAGACTGGAACCTTTGACCAGACGACTCTCATAACGCAGCACGGAGTGCGAACCTGCCGTCCCGGCCACGCCAAAACTCACGTCAAAGGCAGCCACATTATCGAGCAGCACCGCTTTATTGGGCCCGATCTTTAACTGCCCGTGCTCATGACGGTAAAACAATTCACGCACGGGAAATGCCGTTTCACCGGGAGCCAAAAACGACCTTGCCCCGGGATAGGCCCGGGCGAAACTTGTGCAGTCCGAGACCACAGTCCAGTCAGGCTTGGCAGCCTGAAGCGCCACGTCCGAACTGATCATGCGCAACACCCCCCTCTGCCAGGAGACCGGTGTTTTAAAAACAGAGGGCGCATCAACAATACGATCGACTGACAGGCAGCCAAACATGCCCGCCATGCGAATCTCCCGAGCCAGTTTACTCAGCACATAACGCGCATCCTCCTGCAGCCTTGCCGACGACCGCTTGCTTAAGTAAGCCTCGCGGCTGCTTGAGAAAATCTGCGTCATGCCCAGCACTACCAGCATTCCCAGCGCCAGAGCCACCATCAGCTCGATCAGGCCAAAACCTGAACGGGGATTGCTCATGATGACCCGGCCCCGGCATGACCGCTCGACAAGGGGTGGACGACCTCCGCGCGCATCTGATCCAGCCTGCTGTAGGCAATAAAACTGTCCTGGGTGCTTATCAGCGCGCTTGCCGTATGTTTCAAGGCATTGAGTTGCATAGCAGCAGAGCCCATCAGGCTGATAAACAGAATCAACAGCGCGATAAGCACTTCGATCAAGCTCATCCCGTCTTGTCGACTTTTAACTAATCGAGGCATCCGAATCGTCCATATCAGAGGGTTCGACGGCACGCCCTGTGCCGCCCAGACAAAAGCCTAGCCTCCCCCGCTGCTCTGCACGGCAGGACGAAGCCAAGCAAACCAGCCGGATTTTTCGCCTGACTTCGTAAGCTGTTAACGGTGAGAAAACATGATGAAACCATTGCCGTGAACCTGTAGTGCCAGAGTTCGCTATACAGAGAAAACACACTTGAACCGTCCAGGGAGGACGCTATGCATCAACGTGGCATGAGTCTGATCCAGCTGCTACTGACGCTGACGATCGTGGCGCTTACGGCCCGTTTTGCCAGCCCGGCCTATAGCGCCCTTGTCGAGCATCATCAGCGTCAGATCACTGCCGAACAACTGGCCAGCAGCCTGCGCAATGCACGCGCACAAGCACTGCTACGCCAACAATTTGTGGTGGTTTATCCGTACGAAGAAGATTGGAGCCGAGGCTGGAGGACGATTCTGGACTTGAGCGGCCAAGGCCATCTGGACAAGGGCAACCCGGTGCTGGTCGAGTCACAGGGCAGTGGGCGCATACCCATTGCGGGCAATACACCGGTTAAACGGTATGTGCGCTTCAACCCGCTGGGCGAGCCACAACTGATTGGAGGCGCCTTTCAAGCCGGGACACTGCATGTTTGTCAGGCAAGGACTGCACAGAGCCACTATCAAGTGGTGCTGGCCAAGAGCGGGCGCATCAGCCTGCGCAGCGATAAAACTGCACAGGCCTTATGCAGGCACGCTTAGGTAATGGCGCGAACGCGCAACTCTTTGGGCATGGAGAACGTAACATTCTCTTCACGGCCGGCCAGCTCGTCGGCACCGGTTGCGCCCCAGGCATGCAGCTGTTGAATCACGCCACGTACCAGTACCTCTGGGGCCGATGCACCGGCGGTGATACCGATGCTGTTTACGCCGTCGAACCAGCTTTTTTGCAGGTCTTCAGCACCGTCGATCAGGTAGGCGGGGGTCTGCATACGCTCCGCCAGTTCGCGCAGGCGGTTGGAGTTGGAGCTGTTCGGGCTGCCAACTACCAACACGACATCGCACTCATCAGCCAGTTGCTTGACCGCATCCTGACGGTTTTGCGTGGCATAGCAGATATCGTCCTTGCGCGGTCCGCCAATGGCCGGGAAGCGCGAACGCAGGGCGTCGATCACACGACTGGTGTCGTCCATCGACAAGGTTGTCTGGGTTACAAAGGCCAGTTTTTCCGGGTCTTTGACCTGCAGGTTCGCAACATCCTTTTCATCTTCGACCAGGTAGATCGCGCCACCATTACTGGCGTCGTACTGGCCCATGGTGCCTTCGACTTCCGGATGACCGGCATGACCAATCAAAATGCACTCACGGCCATCACGGCTATAGCGCGCGACCTCAATATGCACCTTTGTCACCAGCGGGCAGGTCGCGTCGAACACCTTGAGACCACGCCCGGCAGCCTCTGTACGCACGGCCTGGGAAACGCCGTGGGCACTGAATATCACAATGACGTCGTCCGGCACCTGATCCAGCTCTTCGACGAAAATAGCGCCACGGGAACGCAGGTCTTCAACGACAAATTTGTTGTGCACCACTTCGTGGCGAACATAGATAGGCGGACCGAAAACTTCCAGAGCACGATTGACGATTTCAATCGCACGGTCCACCCCGGCGCAGAAGCCACGGGGGTTGGCGAGTTTGATATGCATGCTGGGCCTCGTGGGACGCGCAGAAAAATAATGCCAATCAGGCCCGGCCGCAGCCGGGCACTGGATTACAGCGCTTGAACGTCTTTGATTTCCACGTCGAAGGTCAGGGTTTTGCCTGCCAGCGGATGGTTGAAATCAATGGTGACTTGCTCGTCATCGAACTCTTTGACCACACCCGGAAGCTCGGTGTTGGCCGCATCATTGAAGATCACCAGCAAACCTTGCGACAACTCCATGTCCTTGAACTGCGAACGCGGAATGATCTGCACGTTTTGCGGGTTAGGCTGGCCAAAGGCGTTTTCCGGAAGAATCTCCAGTGTGCGCTTGTCACCCGCCTTGAAACCGAACAACGCCGCTTCAAACCCTGGCAGCAAGCTGCCATCACCCACCTTGAAAGTGGCCGGGGATTTGTCGAAGGTGCTGTCAACGGTGTCGCCATTTTCCAGACGCAAAGCAAAATGCAGAGTGACCTGCGTGTTCTGACCAATACGCTGCTCAGTCATGAGCGGGTTCCTCGGGCTTTTTACTTTTGAACATATCCAGTGCCAGCATCACGGCACCTACGCAAATCGCACTGTCGGCGAAGTTGAACGCAGGGAAGTACCAGCGATTTTGCCAATGCACCAGAATGAAATCGACCACATGACCGTAGACAATACGGTCATACAGGTTACCCAGTGCGCCGCCCAGAATCAGGGCAAGGGCAATGGCCAACCAGGTGTCATTGCGCCCCAGACGCTTGAGCCAGACCACCAGCACGGCACTGACCACGACCGCGATCAGGGCAAACAGCCAGCGCTGCCAGCCGGCACTGTCCGCCAGGAAGCTGAAGGCCGCACCGGTGTTGTAAGCCAGGGTCCAGCTGAACAGGTCGGGAATCACCACAATCTGCTGGTACATCTGCAGCGAATTGTCGAAGTAGACCTTGCTGGTCAGGTCAATGACCAGGACCAGCACAGTCAACCAGAGCCAGCCCAGGCGCCCGAAGCGCCCGGTAGTGCTGGTATTAGGCATAGTGACGTACCTCACCAGCGCCGCTGATATTGTCTACACAACGACCGCAGATTTCAGGGTGCTCGGGGTTAACGCCGACGTCTTCACGGCAGTGCCAGCAACGGGCGCACTTGGCATGGGCCGACTTGACCACCTTGAGTTTGAGGCCAGCCACTTCGGTAACCACGGCATCTGCTGGAGCCTGCGCAAAAGGCGCAACGCTGGCAGTGGAGGTGATCAACACGAAACGCAGCTCGTTGCTCAACTTGGACAAATCAGCAGCCAGCTGATCTTCGGCGAACAGGGTCACTTCTGCTTGCAAGTTACCGCCAATGGCCTTGGCTGCGCGCAAGTTTTCCATTTCCTTGTTGACCGCAACCTTGACCGCCATGATTCGCTCCCAGTAGGCGCGATCCAGTTCGGTGCCTTCCGGCAGTTCAGTCAGGCCTTCGTACCAGGTGTTGAGCATCACCGATTCGTTGCGCTCGCCCGGCAGGTACTGCCACAACTCATCAGCGGTGAACGCCAGGATCGGAGCGATCCAGCGCACCAGCGCTTCAGAGATGTGGAACAGCGCGGTCTGGCACGAACGGCGAGCCTTGCTGTTGGCGCCGGTGGTGTACTGGCGGTCCTTGATGATGTCGAGATAGAAACCGCCCAGCTCCTGAACGCAGAAGTTGTGCACCTTGGAGTACACGTTCCAGAAACGGTATTCGCCGTAATGCAGCTCCAGCTCACGTTGCAGCAGCAACGCACGATCCACCGCCCAACGGTCCAGTGCCAGCATTTCTTCGGCAGGCAGGATGTCGGTGGCTGGATTGAAACCGGTCAGGTTCGACAGCAGGAAGCGTGCGGTATTGCGGATACGTCGGTAGGCGTCCGCACTGCGCTGCAGGATCTGGTCGGAAACCGCGATTTCGCCCGAGTAGTCGGTCGAGGCAACCCACAGACGCATGATGTCGGCGCCCAGGGTGTCGTTGACCTTTTGCGGTGCAATCACGTTGCCCAGCGACTTGGACATCTTGCGGCCCGCTTCGTCCACGGTAAAACCGTGGGTCAGCAGCTCGCGGTACGGCGCGTGGTTGTCGATGGCGCAACCCGTCAGCAACGACGAGTGGAACCAGCCACGGTGCTGGTCGGAGCCTTCAAGGTAGAGATCAGCGCGTGGGCCGGTTTCATGACCCATCGGGTGCGAACCGCGAAGGACATGCCAGTGCGTGGTGCCCGAATCGAACCAGACGTCGAGGGTATCGCTGATCTTGTCGTACAGCGGCGCTTCGTCGCCCAGCAGCTCGGCAGCATCCAGCTTGAACCACGCCTCGATGCCTTCGACTTCAACGCGCTTGGCCACTTCTTCCATCATTTCGACGGTGCGCGGGTGCAGCTCGCCGCTTTCCTTGTTCAGGAAAAACGGGATCGGCACGCCCCAGTTGCGTTGACGCGAGATGCACCAGTCCGGGCGGTTGGCGATCATCGAGTGCAGGCGCGCCTGACCCCAGGCCGGAACGAACTGGGTGTCTTCGATCGCTTGCAGCGCACGGGTGCGCAAGGTATCGCCATCAGTCGGCTGCTTGTCCATACCGATAAACCACTGGGCGGTGGCACGGTAGATCAGCGGCGTCTTGTGGCGCCAGCAGTGCATATAGCTGTGGCTGATGGTCTCGGTGAACATCAACGAACCGACTTCGATCAGCTTGTCGATGATGTTCTGGTTGGCCTTCCAGATGAACTGGCCACCGAAGAACTCCAGCGACGGCACGTAAACGCCATTGCTTTGCACCGGGTTGATGATGTCGTCGTTGACCATGCCATAGGCTTTGCAGGTCACGAAGTCGTCTACGCCGTAGGCTGGAGCCGAGTGAACCACACCAGTGCCAGCACCCAGCTCAACGTAGTCGGCCAGATAAACAGGCGACAGACGGTCATAGAACGGGTGACGGAAGTTGATCAGTTCAAGCGCTGAGCCAGTGGTGGTCGCGATGACCGAACCCTGCAGGTTGTAACGCGCCAGACTCGATTCGACCAGTTCTTCAGCCAGTACCAGCAACTTGTCGCCCACGTCGACCAGCGCGTAGGTGAATTCCGGGTGTACGTTAAGCGCCTGGTTGGCCGGAATGGTCCACGGGGTGGTGGTCCAGATCACGATCGAAGCAGGTTTGCTCAGTGCCGCCAGACCAAAGGCCTCTGCCAGCCTGGCTTCGTCGGCAACCGGGAAGGCAACGTCGATGGCCGCAGACTTCTTGTCCTGGTATTCAACTTCAGCTTCAGCCAGGGCCGAACCGCAATCGAAGCACCAGTTCACCGGCTTGAGGCCCTTGAACACAAAACCGCCCTTGACGATCTCAGCCAAAGCACGGATTTCACCGGCTTCGTTTTTGAAGTCCATGGTCTTGTACGGGTTGGCGAAATCACCCAGCACACCCAGACGGATGAACTCGGATTTCTGCCCCTCGATCTGCTCGGTGGCGTAGGCACGGCACAGCTCGCGGGTTTTATCCGCGCTCAGGTTTTTACCGTGGGTCACTTCGACCTTGTGTTCAATCGGCAAACCATGGCAATCCCAGCCCGGCACATACGGCGCGTCAAAACCCGACAGGGTCTTGGAGCGGATGATCATGTCTTTCAGAATCTTGTTCAGCGCATGACCGATATGGATAGTGCCGTTGGCGTACGGAGGACCGTCGTGAAGTACGAACTTCGGGCGATCCTTGCCAATCTCGCGCAACTTCCCGTACAGGCCAATGCTGTCCCAGCGCTGCAAAATTTGCGGTTCGCGCTGTGGCAGGCCGGCCTTCATTGGGAAGGCGGTGTCCGGGAGGTTTAGCGTGGCTTTGTAGTCGGTCATTTCAGGCTCTTTTTAAGCGGTTGACCCAGCCAAAAGGCTCGGGCGGCGGCGACGTCCGCATTGATCGCCGTCTTGAGCGCCTCCAGGGAGGCGAAACGCTGCTCATCACGCAGCTTGTGGTGGAATGCCACGTTCAAACGCCGACCATACAGATCGCCGGCGAAATCCAACAGATGTACTTCAAGATGGGCGCTGCCATCCCCTGCTACGGTTGGCCGCACGCCGATATTGGCGACGCCGGGCCAGGTTTTACCGTCGATCTCGACGCTGGCCAGGTACACCCCGGTCAACGGCACACGACGACGCTTGAGCTGAATATTGGCGGTCGGCGTGCCCAACTGGCGCGCCAGTTTTTGCCCGTGCAATACCCGGCCAGCGATTTGAAAAGGGCGCCCCAGCAAACGCTCTGCCAGGGAGAAGTCGGCACTGGCCAGAGCATCACGCACCTTGGTGCTGCTGATGCGTACGCCATCAAGCTCAACCGTTTGCGCCGCCTCGACGGTGAAACCCTGCATCTGGCCAGCCTGCTGCAAAAAGTCAAAATCGCCGACGCGATCGCAGCCAAAACGGAAGTCGTCACCGACCTCCAGATGCTGCACGCCCAGGCCGTCGACCAGAATGGTATCGACGAATTCGGCGGCGCTGAGCTTGCACAGACGTTGATTGAACGCCAGGCACAGCACCCGGTCGACTCCGGCGTCTGCCAGCAGTTGCAACTTGTCGCGCAACCGGGCCAGACGTGCAGGAGCCGTATCCGGGGCGAAGAATTCGCGCGGCTGCGGCTCGAAAATCACCACGCAGCTGGGCACGCCCAACTCCAGTGCACGCTCACGCAGCCGGCCCAGGATAGCCTGGTGACCACGGTGTACACCGTCAAAGTTGCCAATAGTGGCGACACAGCCCCGATGCTGGGGCCGCAGATTGTGAAGGCCTAGAACCAGCTGCATAACGCGCTTCTTGCTCATAAAGTGGTCGATTATAACCACACCCGGCCCAGTACGACAGGCAACAGCGCAAGGCAAATCGGGTCAATTCGACAAAATCGACGTCTGACCCGTCATTAGCTTACATAAGTGACTTGCGGGCGAAATCCTTCAAACGCAGCCCCAACAGCAGCAGCATACCGAAATACGCCAGCACGCCCGCGACAACCAAGCCGCCCAGACGAATAAAGCGCTCCAGCATATTGCCGTGATCCCAGGCCGGCATCAGGTGCATCAAGCCCAGCAATACCGCCGACATCACGGCTACGGCCAGCACCAGCTTGAACAGGTATTTGGTCCAGCCCGGCTGGGCGACAAACAGCTTTTGCCGGCGCAACTGCCAGAACAGCAGCCCGGCATTGATACAGGCGCCTACGCTGATGGCCAACGCCAGCCCCGCATGCTGCAACGGCACGATAAAGACCAAGTTGAGCAACTGCGTCACCACCAGGGTGAATACCGCTATTTTGACTGGCGTGCGAATGTTTTGCTGTGCATAAAAGCCTGGCGCCAACACCTTGATAATGATGATTCCGAGCAGGCCCAGCGAATAAGCGATCAATGCACGCTGGGTCATGGCCGCATCCAGCGCCGTGAACTGGCCGTACTGGAACAGTGAAACGGTAAGCGGCTCGGACAGGATGGCCAGCGCCAGGGAACATGGAAGCACCAGCACAAAACACAGGCGCAAGCCCCAGTCGAGAATACGCGAATACTCCTGACGGTCTTTGTTGGCGTAGGTCTTGGACAGGGTTGGCAGCAGGATGGTGCCCAGCGCCACCCCCAGCACTCCTGAAGGCAACTCCATTAGACGGTCCGCGTAGTACATCCATGACACCGATCCAGCCACAAGGAATGAGGCAAATATCGTATTGATGATCAGAGAGATCTGACTGACCGAGACCCCAAGGATGGCTGGCAGCATCTGTTTCATCACCCGCCACACGCCGGTATCGCGCAAATTGAGCCTTGGCAGCACCAGCATGCCGATCTTTTTCAGGTGTGGCAGTTGAAACAGCAACTGCGCCAGACCACCCACCAGCACGGCCCAGCCCAGAGCCATCACCGGCGGATCGAAATACGGCGTCAGGAACAACGCAAACACAATCATGCTGACGTTAAGCAGGGTCGGCACAAAGGCCGGCACCGCAAAACGGTTCCAGGTATTGAGGATCGCCCCCGCCAGGGATGACAGCGAGATCAGCAGGATATAAGGGAAGGTGACCCGCAGCATGTCGCTGGTGAGCTCGAATTTTTCAGGGGTCGTGGCGAACCCCGGGGCCGTTGCCCAGATGACCCAGGGGGCCGCCACCATGCCCAGCACGGTGACAATGGCCAGCACCAGGGTCAAAAGCCCGGCGACATAAGCGACAAAAGTGCGGGTCGCCTCCTCGCCCTGCTGGCTTTTGTACTCGGCCAGAATCGGCACAAAGGCCTGGGAAAAAGCGCCCTCGGCGAAGATCCTGCGCAGCAGGTTTGGCAGTTTGAAGGCAATAAAGAATGCATCCGTGGCCATTCCGGCACCGAAGGCACGGGCAATAATGGTGTCGCGAATGAAGCCCAGAACCCTGGAAATCATGGTGATTGAGCTGACGGCAGCCAACGACTTGAGCAAATTCATTGAAAGAGTTTTTGCCTATAGAGAAAGAGCAGGCGAACAAAGCGCCCACTTATGCGATACTGCGCGCCGCAACAGCACAGAGCCAAGCTCGCGAGTTTACAGGTCAAGCGCCGGAAATAAATATCCCGTCTGCCTCGATCCACCACTCAGCGGATCGCATCAAACGCCCTTGACAAGAGTTCTCGTCATCGGCATGATTCGCGGCCTATTTTGTTTGTTATTTCCCAAAAGTCTTTCGAGGAGCTCGACGGTGGCCAACACACCTTCCGCCAAAAAACGTGCAAAACAGGCTGAGAAGCGTCGCAGCCACAACGCCAGCCTGCGTTCCATGGTTCGTACCTACATCAAGAATGTAGTTAAAGCCATCGACGCAAAAGACGCTGCTAAAGCGCAAGCTGCTTATGTTCTGGCTGTTCCTGTTATCGACCGTATGGCCGATAAAGGTATCATCCACAAGAACAAAGCTGCTCGCCATAAGAGCCGCCTGAATGGCCACGTCAAGGCGTTGAACCTTGCGACTGCTGCTTAAGCGATAAGCTTTTTAAAAAACCGACCTTAGGGTCGGTTTTTTATTGCCTGCGATTTGATCAGCGTACGAAAAACCCTGTAGATACTCTGCGACAGACCTAGCCCACCTGCCAGCGGGCGCGACGACGCGACAATTCAGAGCCCAGCGCAATCAAAAGCCCCTCACCCCAACCCTCCCCCAAGGGAGAGGGAGCTGATCAACTGAGATCTTGAGGGTGCGCGCAGTCAGTCCCCTCTCCCTCCTGGAGAGGGACGAAGCAGCTACAAAGTGGCGAAAAAACGGCAAAAAAAAGCCGCGACAAGCGCGGCTTTTCTTGAGCAACGTTACTCGTGCGGCCACGGCAAAATCGGGATTGCCGTTACGGCATTCTGCGGACTGCCTTCGATCAAGCGGTCGCTGTACACCAGATACACCAGCGTATTACGCTTTTTATCCAGGAAACGCACCACCTGCATGGTCTTGAAGACCAGCGAAGTCCGCTCCTTGAACACCTCATCACCCTCTTTCAGGTCACCCTTGAAGCTGATCGGCCCGGTCTGACGGCAGGCAATCGACGCCTCGGCGCGATCTTCAGCCAAACCCAGACCACCTTTCATGCCACCCGTCTTGGCACGAGAAAGGTAGCAAGTCACGCCATCTACCTTGGGATCATCGAATGCTTCTACGACGATACGGTCATTAGGCCCGACAAATTTGAAGACCGTCGACACCGAGCCAATTTCTTCCGCCGAGGCCATTAGCGGCATCGCCAACATCAAACCCAATAAACCGCCAATCAAGCGCATACCACACCTCAAATTCAAACCAGAATCAGGTTATCGCGATGAACCAGCTCAGGTTCCGCCATATAACCCAACAAGCCGACAATCGCATCCGACGATTGCCCGATAATTTTTTGCGCCTCGGCAGCACTGTAGTTGGCCAGGCCACGAGCGATCTCCCGCCCGTCCGGCGCGACGCACACCACCATCTCGCCACGACGGAAACCGCCCTGAACCGCCTTGACCCCTACAGGCAACAGGCTTTTATTGCCCTTGGACAAGGCCGCCACAGCGCCTTCATCCAGCACCAGCGTGCCACGGGTCTGCAAGTGTCCGGCCAGCCACTGCTTGCGCGCAGCCAGCAGGCCACGCTCCGGGGACAGCAAGGTACCCAGTCGCTCGCCCGCCTTGAGACGATCCAGCACCCGCTCCAGACGCCCACCCACAATGATCGTGTGCGCACCGGAACGC
>NZ_WIVQ01000083.1:0-19344 GCF_009600545.1 Pseudomonas sp. FSL R10-1339
GCCCAGGTCTGCTCGGCAAAGCGCAAGGCCTCTGGATGGCGCTTATCGGCCGCCAGCCACTGCTCCAGCTGCGCCTGCGCCTCCTCGCTCAACGCACCCGCGTGCAGACGCACCGCCCACTCGGCGGCCGCTTCAGTAATGCTCTGCTGTTCGGGGCCTTGGCTCATCAGGTGTGAATCTCTATTTCTCGTTATATATAAGCAGTGACGTCTCGCCGGCTAAAACTCAGTAAGCCGTTCATCCACATATTTGAAAGTTATTTCTCGGGCTCTTGTAGACGCTGCATGACGTAAGCCAAGGCTTTCGACAGATGCTTTTGCACCGAGCTGTCGGAAATTTCAAGATGGCGCGCAACTTGAGCATGGGTCATGCCCTCGATGCGGTTGAGACGGAAGATTTCCTGGGTGCGTTCGGGCAATTCGGACAATGCCTGCTTTAGAGCCATGCGCTGTTGTTCAGCCATCGCCTGGGCCTCCAGCCCTGCCATTTCGTCTTCGATTTCGGCCAGTGCTTCATGGGGGACCGTATCGGTCTTGCGCCGGGTTTCCTGGCGGATATGATCGACCAGCAGGTTGCCAGCAATGCGATAGAGGTAACCGGGGGAGTTGTCGATGTGCTCTTTGCGGTCACGCTCGGCCATGCGCAGAAAACTTTCCTGCACCAGGTCCGCGGCCAGTTGTGGGTCTCGTACCTTGCGCGCCAGATACCCGCGCAGGGTACTGGCATGCTTGAGGAACAAGCCCTTGAGATCCGTATCCAACAAACCGACTCCCTGAGCATGAAGGAAAGGGGCCGCTATCTTACTTTTTGTCGAGAATGATTTTCAATTGGTATTGTGTTTCATTAGTACAAAGTGTGCCGCCTGTTCACGCCTGCAAATAGCGCAATACGGCATCACACATCATGTCGCGCTGACGCTGCTTGACCTGCAGATCAGAGAAGTCGACCTGGAAAATTTCACCCAGGGTGTAGCGATTCGATACCCGGTAAAAACAGAATGAGCTGACCAGCAAATGCACATCCAGCGGGTTGAGCCCGGCACGGAACACCCGTTGTTCAACCCCGCGCTGCAGGATGTTTTCAAGTGCCTGCACGATCGTGTCGTTCATGGCCTTGATGCCTTCGGAGCGCTTGATGTACTCGCCCTTGTGGATATTTTCGATGCTGACGATACGTACAAAATCCGCATTCATGTCGTGGTGGTCGAAGGTGAATTCCACCAGTCGTTGAATCGCCAGAACCGGCTCAAGCTGATCCAGATTCAAGCAGCTTTCGATGCTGCGGATTTCGCCGTACAACTTCTCCAGCACCTCGACGTAGAGTTGCTCCTTGCTGGTGAAGTAGTAATAGATCATGCGCTTGGAGGTTTTAGTGCGCTCGGCAATCGCATCCACCCGCGCCCCCGCCAGGCCTTGTTCGACGAACTCGACAATGGCTTCTTGCAGGATATTTTCCCGGGTCTTTTCAGGGTTGTTCTTACGGCTTTTACGCGGTTCGACTACCGGTGCCGTGGCGCCGGTATCGACTTCTGGAGTATTGGTCATTTAAGGCTCACGGCCAGGTTGGAGTGCCCGGGATTATGGGGCGCCCCGCCCCATGAAGGAAGTCGCCCTACAACTTTGCCTGACGCACCGCACCACTGCGTGACTTGGCCATCGCCGCCAGGCGCACCGCAACGTTCGCCGCGCCATACCCGGCATAGCCATTTTTGCGTTGCAGCAACTCGAAGAAAAACCGTCCTTCAAACGCCTCGGTGTACACATGAAACAGCTCGCCACCCTGGGCATCGCGGTCATACAGCACGTTGAAATAGGCCAGTTTGCTCAGGAATTCGTCATCAAAATCAAAGCGCGCCGCCAGGTCGTCGTAATAATTGAGCGGGATATCCAGCAGCGGCACGCCTGCGGCTTTGGCGCGACTGACTTCGGCGAACAGGTCGTCACACTCAAAGGCGATATGGTGCACACCCGAGCCGCGATAACTCGACAGAGCATGTGAGATCGCGGTGTTTCTGTTTTCGGAAATGTTCAGCGGCAAGCGAATCGAGCTGCAACGGCTACGCAGCGCGCGGCTCTTTACCAGACCATAGGGGTCGGGGAGCACCACTTCGTCATCGGCTTCGAAATCCAGCAGGCTCTTATAGAACAGTACCCAGCTGTCGAGGCTGTCGGCGGGTAATGCCATCGCCATATGATCGATGCGTTTAAGGCCGCCCTGGGGTGATGGGGCTGACGTGAGGTTGAAGTCAGATTCATACAACGGCTTGCCGGTAGCGTCTTTGTCCACCAGATAAATCAGGCTGCCATCGGGCGCACGCACTGCCGCCAGCTCCAGTTCGTTAGGGCCGACCAGCCCGCGATAAGGCTGCCCCTTGTAGGCCACGGCACGGGCCAGTGCGCTGGCACTGTCTTGCACCCGAATGGCAGTGGCACATAAAGATGGACCGTGGGCCTCAAAAAAGTTATGGGCAAAAGAATAGGGTTCGGCGTTGAGGATCAGGTTGATATCACCCTGGCGCAGCAAGCTCACATTTTTTGAGCGGTGCTGCCCGGCCTTGCTGAAACCCAGGCGCTCAAGCCAGTGGGTCAGTTGCGCGCCCTGGCTTTCATCCACGGTAAATTCGAGAAACTCGATGCCGTCGTACGGGCTGGCAGCGGGCGGGGCGAACAATGGCTCCAAGGTAGCGACCGGGGCATTTTGCAGGGCAAGCCGCTCGCGGGTTTTCTCTTCCAGATACAGCAACGAACGCAAGCCATCGGCCGCATTGGCGCGGGGCGGAGCGGCGCGAAAACCGTCGTTGAAGATCTCCAGCGACAGCGGCCCGGTGTAGCCACTTTGTATGATCGGTGCCAGGAAGCCTGGCAGATCGAACTCGCCCTGCCCCGGGAAACAGCGGAAGTGACGGCTCCACTCCAGCACATCCATCGCCAGAATCGGGGCGTCTGCCATCTGTACAAAGAAGATTTTGTCACCCGGAATCTGCGCAATGCCACTCGGGTCACCCTTGAGGGACAGGGTGTGGAAGCTGTCGAGCAATACGCCGAGGTTGGGGTGATCGACCTCGCGCACCAGGTCCCAGACCTGTTGCCAGGTGTTGACATGACGGCCCCAGGCCAGGGCTTCGTAACCAATACGCAGATTGCGCGCCCCGGCGCGCTCGGCGAGCAGGCTCAGGTCATCGAGCAGAATCTGCCGGTCACCCACCGAATCCGTTGCGGCATTGCTGCACACCAGCACCAGATCGGTGCCCAGCTCCTGCATCAGGTCAAACTTGCGTTCGGCGCGGTCGAGGTTGCGGGCCAAACGGTCGCGGCGGCAGCCTTCAAAATCACGAAACGGCTGAAACAGGCTTATTTCCAACCCCAGATCGGTACATATCTGACGCACCTCTCGGGGGCTGCCGTCATAATACAGCAGGTCGTTTTCAAAAATTTCGACCCCGTCAAAACCTGCCGCCGCAATGGCATCGAGCTTCTCCGGCAGGGTGCCGCTCAAGGAAACCGTGGCGATCGAACGCTTCATTTATAACTCCCAGGATTGGCGCAGCCTGCAGGCGACGGCATTTCTTAATGGCTTGATTATTAAGGGCGCCCTATTATTGAGCAACCAATCTGTACCAACCGGTTAGTTTTGCGTGCGATTATCGAACAATATGGCCTATCTTGAATTGACGACTTTTTGTCCACTCGCCACCATCAAGCCCGTACTCCCTGCGTCACTTGTTGTGCAACACCACATAAAAATTCCAAGAAACGGGTAAACATCCATGGTCCCTTCTCCGACTGCACGCACCACTTCTGCCCATGCTCCAAACGCAGGAATCGGTGACAAGATTCGCGGCACCCTGGCGACTGGCAAAACCCGTTGGGGCATGCTCGCACTGGTGTTTTTCGCCACCACCCTCAACTTTATCGACCGTGCTGCCCTGGGCGTAATGCAACCGATCCTGGCCAAGGAGATGAGCTGGACGGCGATGGATTACGCCAACATCAACTTCTGGTTTCAGGTGGGCTACGCCATCGGCTTCGTGCTGCAAGGCCGACTGATCGACCGTGTCGGGGTCAAGCGCGTGTTCTTCTGCGCCGTGTTGCTGTGGAGCCTGGCCACCGGCGCCCATGGCCTGGCCACTTCGGCGGTGGGCTTTATGATCTGCCGCTTTATCCTCGGCATCACTGAAGCCGCCAATTACCCGGCCTGCGTAAAAACCACGCGCCTGTGGTTCCCGGCCAGCGAGCGCGCCGTGGCCAGCGGCATCTTCAACGCCGGCACCAACGTAGGCGCCATGTTCACGCCGATGATGTTGCCGCTGGTACTGCATGTGTGGGGCTGGCAGGCGGCCTTTTTGTGCATGGCAGCCTTGGGCGGTATCTGGCTGATCTTCTGGGGTTTGAAGTACTACAACCCGGAAGAGCACCCGACCGTCACCAAGGCCGAGCTGGACTACATCCAACAAGAGAAAGAGCCTGAGCAAACCACCGTCTCGTTCGGCACCATCCTCAAGATGCGCGGCACATGGGCATTCGCCTTGTCCTACGCCATGACGGCACCGGTGTTCTGGTTCTACCTGTACTGGCTGCCGCCGTTCCTGAACCAGCAATACAACCTGGGCATCAGCGTGACGCAAATGGGCATCCCGCTGATCATCATCTACATCACTGCCGATTTCGGCAGTGTGGGCGGCGGGATCCTGTCATCGGTTCTGATCAAACGCGGCATGGCGGCAGTCAAGGCGCGCCTGGTGTCGATGCTGTTGTGTGCCATCAGCATCATCGGCGTGGTCATGGCCGCAGGCTCCAGCCAGCTGTGGGTCGCCGTGGGCGCCATTGCCCTGGCCCTGGGTGCGCACCAGGCCTGGACGGCCAACGTGTGGAGCATGGTGATGGACTACACGCCCAAACATATGATGGGCACCGTGTTCGGCTTTGGCGGCATGTGCGCTGCGATCGGCGGGATGTTTATGACCCAGTTCGTGGGCTATGTGCTGACGGTCACCAACAATAATTACACCTTGCTGTTCACCATGATTCCAGCGATGTACTTCATTGCGTTAGTGTGGATGTACTTCATGGCACCGCGAAAAATCCCGCAGGTTTAGCGCATAGAACACCGAGGTATTCGATGACATTACCCACACCCCTTTCGGGGGTGAACCAACCCTTGAAGGGCATCTTGCTGATTGTGACGGCCACAGCGCTGTTCTCCAGCCACGATGCGCTGTCCAAGTACCTCAGTGGTTTTTACCCGGTGGTGATGGTGGTGTGGGCACGTTACCTGGTGCATACCGTATTGATGGCAGGGATCTTTCTGCCGCAGTCGGGGTTGCGTGTACTACGCAGCAAACGGCCTTTGCTTCAGGTGTTGCGGGCTATCTGCCTGCTGGGCTCGGGCCTGTTCTTCACCTATGGCTTGCTGTTTATCCCGCTGGCTGAAAATACCGCGGTCAACTTTCTGGCACCGCTGCTGGTGGCGGCCTTGTCCGGGCCGCTGCTGGGCGAGACGGTCACGCGCGGGCAATGGTTGGCGGTGGTGTGCGGCTTTATCGGCGTGGTCATCATCATCCACCCGGGTGGCGAACTGTTTACCCCAGCGGTGTTACTGCCGATGGCTGCGGCGTTGTGCTTTAGCTGCTATCAAATCCTCACGCGCAAACTCAGCGCGTACGACAGCCCTACCACCAGCAACTTTTTTGCCGGGCTGTTCAATGTGCTGGTGATGAGTGCGCTGGTGCCTTTTTTCTGGCAAACGCCAACCCTGACCCACGGCCTGCAAATGCTGGCTTTGGGCAGCCTGGGCATGACTGCGCACTTGCTGCTGACCCAATCGTTTCGCGTTGCTGCACCGGCATTGCTGGCGCCATTCAGTTACTGCCAGATCGTATTCTCGGGGATATTGGGCTGGTTGCTATTTGACCACACACCAGATCTGGCCAGCCGGGTCGGTATTGCGATTATCTGTGCCAGCGGGTTGGCGGCGGCGTGGCAGCAGCGGCGCAGCCGCACATAATTCCCGTAGCAGCTGCCGAAGGAACGAGGCAGCTGCTACAGATTTTGCATTTGCCTCATATCCTTTTAAAAGTCGAAGAACACCGTCTCGCCTTCGCCCTGAATGCGGATGTCAAACCGATAGGCCGTTTTGCCATTTACTTCGCAACGCTGGGCGATCAGGGTTTCACGCCGTTGCGGCTGTTCGATCAGGTTAAGCACCGGGCACTTGGCATTGGCTTCTGGCTCATCGCTAAAGTACAGCCGCGTCTGCAAATGGATGTTGATACCCCGGGCAAACAGCGACACGTTGATATGCGGCGCCATCGGCACGCCAGCTGCGTTGTTCACCACGCCCGGCTTGATGGTATTGAGTGTCCACTCACCCGCATCGAAGGTGGTGGCGGTGCGACCAAAGCTGTTGAAGGCTTTTTCCGAGTCGAAGTTTTCGTCATAGACCCCTTTATGGTCGGCTTGCCAAAGCTCCAGAAAAGAGTCGCGCACCAGGTGGCCATTACCGTCATAAACGTTGCCAAACAGCACAATATGCTCGCCCGCAGCATCGGGTCTGGCCATTTCGCTCCAGATTTCCTCTGGACGCGACGGGTTGCCGGCCGCAGCCAGCGCCAGGCCGATATGCACGTAGGGACCAGCAGTTTGCGATGGGGTTTCCGGTAGCAGTTCGATAGGCATGACGGGGCTCCTCAGCAGTTTTCGAAGTGAGTCTGGCGCTGACCGCGCAGCACAATGTCAAAACGATAGGCCAGACAATCCATCGGATTGGCCGCGCCCATGTCCAACCGGGCAATCAGGCTCTGCACGGCATCGGCGTTGGTAATCGATTTGACGATCGGGCACATGGGGATCATCGGATCACCTTCGAAGTACAGCTGGGTAATCAGGCGCGTGGCAATCGAGGGGCCACTGATGGAAACGTGGATATGCGCCGGGCGCCAGTCGTTTGGCCCGTTGCGCCACGGGTAGGGCCCTGGCTTGACAGTGCGAAAGCTGTAATAACCTTCACTGTCGGTCAAGGTGCGGCCTACGCCGCCGAAGTTTGGGTCCAGCGGCGCCAGGTAGCGGTCGTTCTTGTGACGATACCGACCGCCTGCGTTGGCCTGCCAGATTTCCACCAAGGTATGAGGAATCGGCTTGCCATATTGATCGCGCACGCGACCTGCCAGGATGATCCGCTCGCCTATCGGCAAACCGCCATTATTGAAATTCAGCAGCAAGTCGTTGTCGAACTTGCCGAACTTAAGGTGGGAAAAGTCAGGCCCGCTGGTCTCACTCACCGATTGCGGGATGCTCACCAGCGCCTGACGCGGGGAACGGGCAATGGAAGTCTTGTAGTCAGGGGTCAGAGCTTTGGGGTGCCAGTTGCGGTCACGGATGATAAAGCGCCGGCTGTCTGCATCAGACATGTCGATCTCCTGTTGTTTTTATAAAGGCTGGGCGCCAGTTTTAACCAACAGGGGCGTAACGACTATTGAAAAGGCCAGGCCTATCCATAACCAAATGGTTATGGATAAATGCCTTCGCCGTAAGCTTGGCCCAATTCACGCAAAACCTCGACACACCCTTGCGCTGCCACCGACATCGGCACATGGGCGTTGCTGCAAATACCGATCGAACCGCCCGGCTCACGCTGGCCCAGGTCGATTTCTTGCAGCTCGCCACTGGCCAGGTCCAGGCGCACGGCATCCAGCGGGGCGATCCACACCGCATCGTTGCGCAGCACATAACGCCGGCTGAGGGTGATCGACAGGGTTTCCAGGCGCTGGCGGGACTGGCTGATGCCGCACTGCACAAACAGGCTGTCGGCAAAGGTGCGAATGGTGGTGTTGGCCAATGGCAAAACCAGCGGGTAATTTTCCAGCTGGCTGCGGTCCAGCGGTCCCCGGATCAAGGGGTGATCTGCGCGCACCACCAGGGTCATGGATTCGCTGTAGAGATGCTCAAAATTCATACCCTGAATTTCCGGGCTATCGGTCATGCGCCCCACTACCAAATCGACATCGCCTACCCGTAACTGCGATAACAGATAGGCGCTGGGCCCGGTCACGACGCTCACCACCAGCGACGAATGCCTGGCGTGCAGGCGCTGCACCAACTCGGGTATCAGCAGGCTTTCTACCGTCGACAACACCCCCAGACGCACCGTACCGCCCACGTATTCGCCACCCCGCAGAGCATTCACACCTTCACGCAAGGCCTGCACCGAAGGTGTCGCATAACGCAGAAAGGCCACCCCGGCCTCGGTCAGGGTGACCCCGCTTTTACTGCGTACAAACAGGCTGACCGTCAGTAACTCCTCAAGCTCCTTGAGGGTTTTTGACATCGCCGGCTGGCTTACCGCCAGCACATCCGCCGCCCGCGCCAGGCTGCCCTGGCGCGCCATCTCCAAAAAGCATACGAGGTGGCGGTACTTGATACGGGTATCGATATTCACAGGGCTAACAACTCCGGGGCGGGGATTGGCGTGGCGTATTCAACCACTTCAGCCCGATGCCCGGAACTGTATTAAGGCGTTCAGGTCTTTTTAGCGCAATGCCATACTCGCCCCCCACCCAAGAAACGTCTGACAGCCGGGCTGGCATTGTCCCGACTCAGCAACAACACTTGAACACACGATTTATCAGAGGACTCCCCCATGCTTTGGAAAAAAGGTCGACGTAGCGATAATGTCGAAGACGTACGCGATCAAGGCACCGGTGGTGGTGGCGGGATGCGGTTTGGCGGCGGCAAAGGTCTGAGTTTGATGGCCGTGGTGGTGATTGTTGGCATCGGTTTGTTGACCGGGCAGGACCCCATGCAGATCCTCGGACAGTTAAGCGGCCAGCTCACCGAACAGTCTTCGCCTCAGGTCACCCAGCCAGCCGGTCGCGCACCGGCGGCCAATGACGAGCAGGCCGATTTTGTACGGGCGATTCTGGGTGACACAGAGGACACCTGGCGCCAAGTGTTTCAGCAAGCCGGACGCAGCTATAAAGACCCGACCCTGGTGCTGTTTCGCGGTCAGATCAATTCGGCCTGCGGCTTTGCAACAGCTGCCAGCGGGCCGTTTTATTGCCCGGCCGACCAGAAGGTCTATCTGGATATGAGTTTCTTCCAGGAAATGGCCCAACGCTTCAAGGCTGCTGGCGATTTTGCCCAGGCTTATGTGATCGCTCACGAAGTTGGCCATCATGTGCAGACCTTGCTGGGTGTGTCGTCGAAAATGCAGATGGCCCGTCAACAAGGCAAGCGTATGGAAGGCGATGGTGGCTTGCTGGTGCGCCAGGAGTTGCAGGCCGACTGTCTGGCCGGGGTGTGGGCCAACCTTGCGCAAAAACGTCACAATTGGCTGGAAGCAGGCGATATAGAATCGGCCTTGAACGCCGCCAATGCCATTGGCGATGATCGCTTGCAGCAGCAAAGCCAGGGCCGTGTGATGCCGGACTCTTTTACCCACGGCACATCGGCACAACGGGTGAAGTGGTTCAAGACCGGTTTTGCCCAAGGCAATATCAACCAGTGCGATACCTTCTCGGCAGCGAGGCTTTAAATGGGAATACGCTCTATCGCTTCATTAATGGGCCTGATGCTGGCCTGCTCTGTGGTTCAAGCAGCCGAGCACGGAGTTAAAGAACTCAGCCCCGAACATCTCAAGATCGGCCCCGGCGAGTTGAGTGTCGGGGTGAGTCAGGACTGGAAACAGCCACTGCCTCAGGTGCAACGCGCACTGATCGTGATTCATGGTCGTCTGCGCAACGCCCAGACGTATTTACACAGCGCCGAGCAAGCCGCGACGCAGGCCGGGCAGCTGTCCACAACCCTGGTCATTGCACCGCAGTTTCTCAATGAAAGCGATGGCTCGCGCCATACCTTGCCCGACAATGTGCTGCGCTGGCATGCCAATGACTGGATGGCCGGTGCCCCTGCTGTGAGCCCACAGGCACTGAGTTCCTACGCGGCACTGGATCAGATCCTTGAGCGTCTTGATGACCGCAAGCGCTTCCCGGCCTTGCGCGAGGTGGTGATTGCCGGGCACTCCGGCGGCGCCCAAGTGGTGCAGCGCTATGCCCTGACCACCCAGGCCGATAAGGCCTTGCAGGCAGACGGGATCAAGGTGCGCTATGTAGTGGCCAACCCGTCTTCTTATGCCTACTTCAATGCACAGCGACCGATTCCGACCTTTGATGCTGCAAACTGCCCGGGCTTCAATACCTGGAAATACGGGCTCAAGGATCTGCCAGCCTACGCAGATGGGCAAAAACACCGACAGTTGGAACAGGCCTATATAGAGCGCGACATTACCTATCTGCTAGGCGCCAAGGACATCGACCCCAACCACCCGGCGCTTGATAAAGGCTGCGAAGCCGAGGCCCAGGGGGCGTTCAGGCTGGTAAGGGGCAAGAACTACTTTGAGTATTTGACCCAGCGCCATCCACAAGGGCTCAATCAACGGTTGATTGAAGTGCCCGGGGTGGGGCACAACGGCGATCAGATGTTTACCTCGCCTGAAGGTCAGAAGGCGTTGTTTGGCGAGTAAGAGCACCCTGTGTAGCAGCTGCCGAAGGAACGAGGCTGCGTTCGATTGCAAAGCGATCGTGAAGTCTGAGTGCACGGTTTAACTGACTCACCGCGCTGCCTGGATTTACGACGGCTTCGCCGTCGAACGCAGCCTCGTTCCTTCGGCAGCTGCTACGCGTATTTCGTTAACCGAGCAACCGGCGCAGCGCGTAGCAGTCTTTGGCATGCCAGTCGGTCAGTTCCGGCCACGGGTTTTCAGGAACATTGACCAGTACGGTTTTGCTGCCTGCCGCGCGGCCACACGCCAGGTCAAAGTAGTAATCCCCCACCATTACCATGTTCGCCGCTGCTACATCCCATGCCCGCGCCAGTTGCAGCAGGCCGTCCGGGTCGGGTTTGTGCGCCGCGTTGTCCCGGCCCAGTACATCCCCGGGCGCAAAGCATTCGCCCAGGCCAATGGCCTTGAGGGTGATATGCGCCAGTTCCTGGGCATTTCGGGTCAGTATCCCCAGACGACAGCCACGAGCCGCCAGGTCGCGCACCAGCTCAACCGCGCCCGGCGCGGCAGTGGAGGCCTGTGCCAGCTCGCGCTCGTGCTCCAGCAGCCAGGCGTGTTTGGCCGCCGCCACCTCGGTGGGCAGGCCGTTGAGATGAGTGAGGATATCGGCATCCGCCGGGATCTCCAGCTCACGGCGGATCAGGGCAAAGTCATGCACGGCAACAGTCAGGGTGCCGTCCATGTCGAAAACCCAGTGTTTGACGTCCTTGAGTGTCATGCCCAGTCCTTGCGATGGCGGATCAACCCTTCCTGCGTGACCGAAGCCACCAGTTGGCCAGCGCGGTTGTAGACACTGCCACGGGAGAATCCACGGGAATTGCCCGCCCATGGACTGTCCATGGCGTAGAGCAACCAGTCATCGGCACGCAGGTCGGCATGGAACCACAGTGCGTGATCAAGGCTGGCGACCTGCATATCGTTTTGCCATACCCCTTTGCCATGGGGCAGCAAGGACGTGGTCAACAAGCCGAAGTCCGAGGCGTAGGCCAGCAGGTACTTATGCAGCGCCGGGGTATCGGGCAAGGTGCCGTCGGCGCGAAACCACACGTACTTGATCGGATCAGTGACCTTGGGGTTGAACGGGTCTTCTCCTACCACCGGGCGGAACTCGATAGGCTTGGCGCACAGCAGTTTTTCCCGCATCGACTCGGGGATCAGGTGCGCACGCAGGCGCATCATGTCCAGTTCCGAGGGCAGATTCTCAGGGCCCACAACGTCAGGCATAGTCGTCTGATGTTCAAAACCGCCTTCGTCGTACTGAAACGAGGCGCTGCTGGTAAAAATCGGCTGGCCCTTCTGGATCGCGGTCACCCGGCGCGTGCTGAAGCTGCCGCCGTCCCGCACGCGATCAACCTGATACACCACGGGCAAACCGGCATCACCAGGGCGCAGGAAATAGCCGTGCATAGAATGCACATGGCGGGCGTCTTCAACCGTCTGGCTCATGGCCGACAGCGATTGACCGAGCACCTGACCACCGAACAACTGGCGAAAGCCCAAGTCCTGACTGCTGCCGCGAAAGAGGTTCTCTTCGATCGGTTCCAGGGTCAGCAAATTGACCAGATCATCCAACACTTGGCTCATTCAGATTCTCCTCACACAGAGCATTACCGTCGTAATCTTCGTTACGCAGGTCAAAATTTTCGGCTTGCGCCGCTAAACACACCGCCTAGCCGTGCAGGGTTTCCAGCCACTGTGCCCGCGTGATCCGGTACAGCACATGGGGTCTGAGCGGGTCGCCTGCGGGCAGCAAGGGGTGTTCAAAATCACCGTCGACATCGTGCTGCATGCCAATCGCCTGCATGACTTTTTGCGAGGGCAGGTTCAGCTCGCTGGTAAACGACACCACCTGGTCCAGGGCCAGGCGATCAAAGGCGCAGCGCAACACGGCCCAGGCCGCCTCACTGGCGTAACCCAGGCCCCAGTGTTCGGGAGCCAGACGCCAGGCGATTTCTACGGCAGGGGTAAACGGCGCCTCGAACGACACATTCATCAGCCCGGTAAAGCCGATAAAGGCACCGGTGTCCTTGCGCTCCAATGCCCATACCCCGTAGCCATATTCGGCAAAGTGACCACGAACCCGGCCAATCAGCGCGGCGCTTTCAAGGCGGCTCAGGGGCGCCGGAAAATAGCGCATCACCTGAGGGTCGGCGCACATGGCAGCGAACTCGGGCAAGTCTGTGTCACGCCAGGGGCGCAAGTGCAAACGGGCACTTTCGAGCTCTTTGATCTGCTCCATCCGTCCTCTCCGATTTGTTACCGGGCTTTACATATGATGAGAGTGTACAGCGCTGGTAATATCCAGCGCTCGTTACGACGCGAAAATCCCTATGCCAGTGCCGCTGATTTACCACGATGACTACAGCCCGCAGTTCCCAGCGGAGCATCGTTTTCCTATGGATAAGTTCCGCCTGTTACGCGATCACCTGGTCGACTCCGGGCTGACCCTTGATGCAGAGCTGCTGCGTCCCGAATTATGCCCTGTGGATATCCTCGCCCTGGCCCATGACCGCAGCTATATCGAGCGCTATATGGCAGGCGAGCTGGCCCGCGAAGATCAACGCCGCCTGGGCCTGCCCTGGAGCGAGGCACTGGCGCGACGTACCGTTCGCGCCGTGGGCGGATCTCTGCTGGCCGCCGAGCAGGCGCTTGAGCACGGCCTGGCCTGCCATCTGGCGGGCGGCACTCATCACGCGCACTACGATCACCCGGCGGGTTTTTGCATCTTCAACGATCTGGCGATTATCAGCCGCTATATGCTGGAAAGCGGCCGGGTAAACCGCGTACTGATTTTTGACTGCGATGTGCATCAGGGCGACGGTACTGCGCGAATTCTTGAACATACGCCGGATGCCATTACCGTTTCCCTGCACTGCGAAAAAAACTTTCCGGCACGCAAGGCGCAAAGCGACTGGGACATCGGCCTGCCTATGGGTATGGGCGATGCTGAATATTTGCAAGTGGTGGACGAGGCGCTCAATTACCTGCTGCCGTTGTATCAACCGGATCTGGTGCTGTATGACGCCGGGGTCGATGTGCATAAAGACGACGCCCTGGGCTATTTGAAGCTCACCGATGAAGGTGTGGCGGCCCGTGACGAGAGCGTGATGCGCCACTGCCTGGGTCGCGACATACCGGTGGTCGGGGTGATTGGCGGCGGATACAGCAAGGATCGCAAGGCCCTGGCGCGCCGCCACGGGATATTGCATCACAGTGCACAGAAGGTCTGGCTGTCATCAGGTTGTCACTGAGGTGTGATTTTACCCACAATGCCTGTGGAACTGCCTGTGGATAACCTGAGTGAAAGCGCCTGCAGGGCACAGAGAACATGGCCTCCAGAAGGCTGTATGTTTTTCGTACAGCCATCGCTATCTCTGTAGCAGCTGCCGAGGGACGAAGGCTGCTGCTACAGGGGATCTGCTCCGCCCAGTCAGGTAGAATGCCCGGCCTATTTCGCCGATTTGCAGCCCTGCCATGACTGAACCCTCCACACTCCCTTCCCGTCACGTCGCCATTATTGGCGGTGGCCCCGCCGGTTTGATGGCCGCCGAAGTGTTGAGTCAGGCGGGGATGAAGGTCGATCTCTACGATGGCATGCCGTCGGTGGGCCGCAAGTTTCTGCTGGCCGGGGTCGGCGGCATGAATATCACCCATTCCGAAGCCTACCCGGCTTTCCTGTCGCGCTACGCCGAACGCGCACCGCAGATGGCACCGTTGCTGCGCGCCTTCGATGCCGATGCGTTGTGCCAGTGGATTCATGAGTTGGGGATCGAAACCTTTGTCGGCAGTTCCGGCCGGGTGTTCCCCACCGATATGAAAGCCGCGCCGCTGCTGCGCGCATGGCTCAAGCGCCTGCGCGAGTCCGGTGTAGTTATCCACACCCGCCACCGCTGGCTGGGTTGGCAGGCCGATGGCCAGTTGCTGGTGGACAGTCCCGAAGGCCAAAAGCAGCTCAACCCCGACGCGGTGCTACTGGCCCTGGGCGGTGGCAGTTGGGCGCGACTGGGCTCGGACGGTGCCTGGATGCCCTTGCTGGCTGAACGCGGTGTTGACCTGGCCCCCTTGCAGCCGAGCAATTGCGGGTTTGATGTGGCGGGCTGGAGCGAGGTGCTGCGCAGCAAGTTCGCCGGCGCCCCGCTGAAAAACATCGCCATTGCCCTGGAACACAGCACGCCGCGCCTGGGCGAATGCGTGATTACCGCCACAGGCATTGAAGGCAGCTTGATTTACGCCTGGTCGGCGCCGATTCGTGAAGCGATCAATCAACAGGGTGAAGCGACGATCCTGATCGACCTGCTGCCGGGCAAGCCTGTGGATAAAATCCAGGCAGCCTTGGCCAAACCCCGCGGCTCACGCTCGATGAGCAAGCATTTGCACAGCCAGCTGGGGATTGATGGGGTAAAAGCGGCGCTGTTGCGCGAGCTGGCGCCTGCAGAATGCTTCAATGACCCGGCGCAACTGGCTCAGGCCATCAAGGCGCTACCGTTGAAGCTGATAAAAGCCCGCCCCTTGGACGAAGCCATCAGCAGCGCCGGTGGCGTGCGGTTCGAGGCTGTGGATGAAAATCTGATGCTCAGGCAATTACCCGGCGTGTTTTGTGCAGGCGAGATGCTGGATTGGGAAGCACCCACCGGCGGCTACTTGCTCACGGGCTGTTTTGCCAGTTGTCGTGCCGCAGGGTTAGGGGTATTAAGCTGGTTGAAGGCTAAACGTTGACCGTCCCTGTGGGAGCGAGCCTGCTCGCGAAGGCCGTTCGCGAGCAGGCTCGCTCCCACAGTTGGAGTTTTTAGCCTCGAGCGGGCTTACGGCTTGCGCTTGCGCGGGCCGGTGTTGAATACAGGCACTTTGCGCACCGGCTTTACCGATGGCTCGGCGGGTGCTGCTTCGCCGCTATCCACCCATTTGCCTAGGTTGCGCTTGCCGCCACCGCCCGAGGTTTTCGGTTTTTTCGGCTTCTTCGGCTTTTTGATCACCTGCCCCGAAGCATCAGTTTCAGGCACTCGGTGCTCAGGCTCGAAATCCTGCTCTTCGTGGCGTGGTAACGTCTGACGGGTCAACATCTCGATCGCCGACAGCATGTTCACTTCATCAGCACAGACCAGCGAAATGGCTTCGCCCTTCTGACCGGCACGACCGGTGCGACCAATACGGTGAATATAGTCTTCGGCCACGATGGGCAGGTCGAAGTTGACCACCAGCGGCAGGTCTTCGATGTCCAGGCCACGGGCAGCCACATCGGTAGCCACCAGAATCTGCACTTCGCTGGCCTTGAAGCGGTCCAGCGCCCGTTGGCGCGTGGCCTGTGGCTTGTCGCCATGAATACCGTCAGCGTTGATCCCCAGACCTTGCAGCTTGCCTACCAATTCATCGACACCGTTGCGGGTCTTGGCGAACACCAGGACCTGCTTCCAGTGCTGGGTGCGCAACAAGTGCAAAAACAGCTCAGCCTTGCGCTTTTTGTCGACCGGGATGACCCACTGCTTGACGCTGCTGGCCGCCACGTTGCGCGGGCTGACTTCGATGCTCAGCGGGTTGTCGAGCATCTGCTCGGCCAACAGGCGGATCGCGTCAGAAAAGGTCGCCGAGAACAGCAGGGTCTGACGCTTTTTCGGCAAGGCGCGGTAGATATCACGCAGCTCTTCGGAGAAGCCCAGGTCGAGCATGCGGTCAGCTTCGTCGAGGATCAGGGTTTGCAGCTGGTTGAACTTGATCGCTTTCTGGCGATAGAGGTCCAGCAGACGGCCCGGTGTGGCCACCAGTACATCAACGCCTTTGCGCATTTTCATCATTTGCGGGTTGATGCTGACACCGCCGTACACCGCGTAGGTGCTCAACGGCAGGTGTTCGGCGTACTGGCGAATGCTTTCGTGAACCTGTTCGGCCAGTTCGCGGGTCGGCACCAGCACCAGTGCACGCACCGAGTTGCTGGCCACTTTCGGGCCTTCCATGGTCAGCGACTGCAGCAACGGTAAAGCGAAACCGCCAGTTTTGCCGGTACCGGTCTGGGCCGCAGCCATCAGGTCGCGACCAGCCAGTACTGCGGGAATCGCTTGGGCCTGAACCGGGGTTGGGGTCTTGTAGCCGAGCGTCTCAAGGGCGCGCAGCAGGGGTTCGATCAGGCCAAGGGTGGCGAATGTCATGGGGATACCGTCGAAAAAGGTCAGCGCGTGGGTGCATAAGTTGCAATGGCGCGCAGTTTACCCTAATTCAGGCCGGTTTCTGCTTGCGCCACTGTGGCAAACCGATCAACACCACCGCACTGATGATGACCGCCATGGCCAGGCACTCCTCAAAACCGATGCTCTCGCCGGCAAAGGCAATCCCCAGCATGACCGCCACCGCCGGATTGACGTAGGCATAGCTGGTGGCCGCCGCCGGCCGCACATTCTTAAGCAGGTACATATAGGCGCTGAAGGCGATGATCGAGCCGAAGAACACCAGATACAGCAGCGCACCCCAGCCTGCAGCGGTGGGCATTTGAGTCATGCGCTCGCCACTGAGCAGACTGCCCGCCAGCAATACGGCACCGGCGGTGAGCATTTCCGCAGCGCTGGCCATTGGCCCTGCTGGCAGTGGCAAGTGGCGGCTCCACACCGAACCAAAGGCCCAGGCCGCGGCGGCAAAGATCACCATTGCCGCGCCCATTGGACTGGCCTGCAGGTTGGAGCCCAGGTTGAGCATGCCGATGCCGATCAGCCCCAGGACAATCCCGGCCCATTCCAGGCGGGTGTTGCGGTTGCCCCAGAAGTAACCAAACAGCAGGGTGAACAGGGGCACGGTGGCTACGGCCAGGGCGGCGACGCCGGAAGCTACGCCCGAGTGTTCGGCCAGGGTCACACCGCCGTTGCCGCACGCCAGCAACAGAAAGCCGATCATGGCTGCCGAACGCCATTGCACGGCAGTGGGTGCGGGGGCACCGCGCCAGCGCATAAAGCCATACATCAGGCTGCCCGCAATCAGGAAGCGCACGCCAGCCATCATCAACGGCGGCCAGGACTCAATACCGATGCGGATAGCCAGATAAGTCGAGCCCCAAATGATGTACAAGGCAAAAAAAGCACCGATCAGTTGTAGCGGAAAACGACGTGCGGCAGGCATGAAGGCAGCTCAAGGGCAGAGGCAGGGGACTGGAGAGTTTAGACAGGGCGCCGGGAAATAATAAGTAACAGAACGCACCAAAAGGGGCCGTACACTTTTCGATGGAGATCAAATAGCCCTCTCCCAAAGGGAGAGGGTCGCTTTTAAAACCCGCGATACCGCTTGAGATGCTCATTGATCTTCGCCGCCGGGACTTTCTGCAAGCTGCACAACAGGTCGTGGTTCAATTCACGTAACCCGTGCTTCTGGCGCAGTTGCTCAGCCAGGTGAGCCGTCAAGTTGGCCGCCATTTCCGCATCGGCCATGGCCCGGTGAGCTTTGCCGGTGTGGGGCAAGTCGGCAAAGGTGGTCAGCGTGCCCAGCTTGTGGTTAGGCGCCGCAGGCATCAGGCGACGCGCCAGCAACAATGAACAGGCGAAGTTCTGTAAACGGGTGCGCTTGATGCGGCCCATTTCAAAATCCCAGAATTTTTGGTCAAACGCAGCATTGTGCGCCAGCAACGGGGTAATGCCGACGAACTCGTTGACCTCGTTCATCACCTGCTCAGCCGACGGCGCGGTGCGCAACATGGCGTTGCTGATGCCGGTCAACTGCTCGATAAACCCAGGCACCCGCACACCGGCATTCATCAGGCTTTGATAACGCTCGACAATGCGACCGCGCTCAAGAATCACCACGGCAATTTCAGTGGCCCGGCAGGTGCTGCTCGGGGAGATGCCGGTGGTCTCAAAGTCAATTACCGCGATGCGTTCCAAACCTGGTCAATCCTGTAAAAAATAAGGGTTACTTAAGCAGCAAATTGCCTTCAATCGGCACATAGCGGCTGGCAGCGCGAATCAATGAATTGGCCGTCAGACCGGGCACACCGTAGGCCACGGTTTCAACCCCATGCTTGCTGGCAATACGCTCCAGGAGCAGGTCGAAATCACCGTCACCCGAGGCCAGTACCACTTCGTCGACATTGGCTGCCGAGTCCATGATATCGATGGTAATGCCCACATCCCAGTCGCCCTTGGCCGAGCCATCGCTGCGCTGGATATAGGGTTTGAGTTTTACGATAAAACCGAGGTTGCGCAGGATCTGCTGAAACTGCTGCTGCTTGCTGTCACCCCGGTCAATCGCATAGGCATAGGCTTCGACAATTTCACCGCGCTTGCTGATATCAGCCCACAGGGCGGCGTAATTGAAATGGCAGCCATAGGCCTGGCGAACCGTGTAATAAAGGTTCTGCACATCCGCGAAGACCGCAATTTTTTTCACCGGCAAACCTCATGGCGCCCGGGCAGCGGGCACGCGACTGAAAAACAAGGCTGCAGTATGCCAGCCTGCCGGGGGTTTGCGCGGATAAACCGCCCGGCGTGCAATAAGGCACCGAGCGATGGACTCAAACGTAGGAGTCGTCGTCAGAAAAGAAGCCGTCATCGTCCAGGCCGACGTCTTCAATTCCCGAGCCGCTATTGGCGTATTGCTGGTTGCCGCTGCCCCAGCCAGCGTCGCTGACAGAGCCTGGTTGTTCGATGATTTCCTCGACAATCTGCGGCTGCTGATTGTGGTGGAACAGGCTACTGATGCCTTGCGCCAGCATCACGCCGCCCGCCACACCCGCTGCCGTTTTCAGGGCTCCGCCCAAAAAGCCGCTGCCCAATGCTGGGGCCGGCGCCGCTGCTGCTGGTTGAGGGGCCACGACAGGAG
>NZ_WIVQ01000084.1:0-19235 GCF_009600545.1 Pseudomonas sp. FSL R10-1339
GCACTCGTAGCTCAGCTGGATAGAGTACTCGGCTACGAACCGAGCGGTCACAGGTTCGAATCCTGTCGAGTGCACCAAACATCAAAAAGCCCGCACATTGTGCGGGCTTTTTGTTATCTGCGATTTGGCTATTGCTGTCATCCTCGCGACTTGTCTTGTGTTTATTCTGGTTCTTGTCCCTGCTCGTCAACGGCTACAAGGTTGAATTTCAGCTTTGAGTTGTGCCCTGTGCAACTCATCCTTCGTCGCACAAGCAGTGCGCAGGCGCCGTCTGGCGGTTTTTCGCAAGCTTTTGTTATCTCCAAGATTTTTGCGTCATTAATTTTCAAGCCGTGTATGATTGCGCCCGTCAGCCCCGCCGGGGCTTGTGGAATACCTCCATGGACTTACCCAGTAGTAACTCAGCATCCCGCTTTACCAATCATGAATTGACTGATTGATCCTTCCGGCGTGCCCTGCTGCTGGGAGTGGAGTTCGCCTATGACCGAAGTTGAAGTAAAGAAAACCCAAGAAAGCCTGCAAAGCCGCCTTGCTCAAGTTATTGAGCTGCTTAATCGCCAGCGTGTGGTCGAAGATCTGACTCATCGTCAGGAAGGCCATCACCATGACCGGGTCGAGAACCTGGTCCATCGGCAAAACCTTGTTGAACTCCAGCGCAAGCTGGAAGACCTGCACTCCGCAGACGTTGCCTATATCCTCGAAGCATTGCCTCTGGACGACCGCCTGACGGTCTGGCAGCTGGTCAAGGCTGATCGCGATGGCGACATCCTGCTCGAAGTATCCGACTCGGTGCGTGAAACCCTGATCGCCGACATGGACGATCACGAGCTCCTGGCAGCCGCCAAGGAGATGGACGCCGACGAACTTGCTGACCTGGCTCCCGAGCTGCCGCGAGACGTCGTCCATGAGCTGATGGAGACCCTGGATGGCCAGCAGCGTGAGCGCGTGCGCTCCGCACTGTCCTATAACGAGGACCAGGTCGGTGCCCTGATGGACTTTGAGATGGTGACCATCCGTGAGGATGTCAGCCTTGAAGTCGTGCTGCGTTACCTGCGTCGCCTCAAGGAGTTGCCGGGCCATACCGACAAACTGTTCGTGGTCGATTACGACGGTGCGCTCAAAGGCGTGCTGCCGATCAAGCGTCTGCTGGTCAACGACCCTGAAAAACAAGTGTCTGAGGTCATGGCCAACGACCCGGTGAGTTTTCACCCGGACGAAGATGCCTACGATGCTGCTCAGGCATTTGAACGTTATGACTTGATTTCGGCCCCGGTGGTGGACAAGAACGGCAAGCTTATCGGCCGTCTGACCATCGATGAAATGGTCGACCTGATCCGTGAAGAGAGTGAAAACGAAGTTCTCAACATGGCCGGTCTGCGAGAAGAAGAAGACATCTTCGCCTCGGTGTGGAAGTCCCTGCGTAACCGTTGGGCCTGGTTGGCAGTCAACCTGGTCACGGCATTTATTGCTTCGCGGGTGATTGGCCTGTTCGAAGGCTCGATTGAAAAGCTGGTGGCTCTGGCAGCACTGATGCCCATCGTGGCCGGTATTGGTGGTAACTCCGGCAACCAGACCATTACCATGATCGTGCGCGCTATGGCCCTGGATCAGGTCAACACCGGCAGCACTTCGCGGTTGATGCGCAAGGAGCTCGCCGTGGGCCTGATCAATGGTCTGGTGTGGGGTGGGGTGATTGGTGTTGTGGCCTACCTGCTATATGGCAGCTGGTCGCTCGGCGTGGTGATGACCGCAGCCATGACCCTCAACCTGCTGCTGGCAGCACTGATGGGGGTATTGATACCCATGACGCTGGCCCGGCTGGGGCGTGATCCGGCCATGGGCGCAAGCGTGATGATCACCGCCATGACCGACAGTGGCGGGTTCTTCATCTTTCTGGGGCTGGCAACTATCTTCCTGCTTTGATCATTCTGTACAGGGCGCGAACAGCGCCCATAAAAAAAGCCAGCATTTGCTGGCTTTTTTTATGCCTGGGTTAAATCAGGATTCTTCAGAGGCTGCTTCAGCATCGTGAGCAATCAGTGATACCAGGGCGTTTTGCTGGCGGTGTGACAACTGGCGGAAGCGTTGCAGCAGCTCACGCTCATGCAGGGAAAGCTCGGGGCTGTCGAGGCGCATGCTGAGCTCATCACCCAGAACGCCTTCCTGGATAAGGCTTTGCTCGAGACGAGCAATGATTTCAGAGTTCATGCTGCGGTGATGGTTGCGAGCCACTTCGGCGATGCGCTCGCGCATTCCGTCTGGCAGGCGAACGACGAACTTGTCAGCCGTGCGGCTGGAGTAAATTGCCTGTTTCAATGGGCGCATTTTAGTTAACCGGTTAGTTCAGGGGAGCGGTTCTCGGGAATTGGCCGCAGGATGTGTTTAAGACCGTCCTTATAGCCAAATGTTCAACCTGAATTGCTAAGAGGCGCGCATCATGCCTCAAATCTGCCACTTCCCTGGCGTCAATTCTGTGACAAATATTGAACCGGATAAAGGCGTTATGCCAGTAGGTCTTGTTAAAAATATACACTCGAATGGGTGGCTTAGCGATTAACCCAGCAAATTAATGGGTTTTCCCCCTTGCCTATGGGCAGTTTCAGCGCAATTGCGGGTCAAACTTGAACCTGCGGCCAAGCATCAGCGCCACCAGCCAGCAAGCGAAAAACACCGCGGCGGCGATCAAGGGCAGATTGCCAAATTCGTTACTGGTGAATACATCCAGGGCAAGGCTCGACAGTGCCAGCATTAACAGAGCCAAAGCGATTTTGGACATGATTTCTTACCCATCTCTCAATGTGCTTTCAAAAGACCCAGCGTTCACCCGCAGGTGCCTGGTCGGCGACGGGCTGGTTGGCAGCCAGACGAGGTGTCACGCGGCTGGTCTCTTTCATCACCGCAACCTGTGGCCGCGGTTTGTTGAAGGTAGCCGTCATTTCAACAGGCTGCTCGGCCGAAACGGGCTCGGGCAGAAAATGAAAAACCAGCAATACGGCCAGCGCGAGGGTGTTTAACAGTAGTAGCGTGCTGTTCATGGCGGTCATCTCTGAGAGCATGGACGGGATACTGTTAATAGAGCAGTCTTCGTGCCAACTGTAACAAGGCTAAAAAACCTTATAAAACAGCGAGTTGAGCCGTATATTCAAGAGTGTTTAATTGCATTTTGCAATGATGGCTTTTTGATGTAGTGCAAATTGCACGATGGCCGCCTGAGCCTTGCCTGTGCTGTGCAGTCGATCGCAACCTCGTACCGCTCATCGGAGGCAAAAAAAATCTGTTTAGGCCGCTGTCTTACAGTTAAAAAGACCACTCACGACATGACAAACCCAGGCATGCCCGTTACCATGCACGCCGTTATTTGTCTCAGTAGCTCAATTGGATAGAGCATCCCCCTCCTAAGGGGAAGGTTGGCAGTTCGAACCTGCCCTGGGACACCATATAATTTGGGCCTTTCAAGCCATTCCCCTGACAGCTGAATTTCTTCGTGACAGCAGGGTGACAGCGGCAGGCCAAAGAAAGCCCCACCGGGAGATGATCGGTGGGGCTTTTTTGTTCTTGATTTCAGGCGATTGCCAAACCCCTTTTCTTGAGCATTGTGATGTGATCGAGATTGGGTGCTCCGAATGCTTATGCTTATGCTTATGCTTATGCTGATATCTGATGCAGCCTATGGCGGAGGCATCCAACAGTGAAAACCACCGGGGAATAGTGCTAGTGGTTTCTCAGATTTCACGTAGCGACGCGCTCACAGTGCTGATCTGGGACTGACTCCGACGTTGTTGTTGCTTCACTCCCTGCGAAGCAGGGCCCACCATCACGAAGTGATGTGTAGTGGGTTACACATTGCCGCCTTCAGTTTGTTCAAACTGGGGGTTGCAATGGGTGATGCTCCAAGCGCTTAACTGACTGATAAGGCAGTTAAAGGCGACGGAGAAGCGCTATGGCTTACGCAATCATCAGGGCGAAGAAACTCAAGACCATGGGAGCGGTGTCGAGGTCGGCACAGCACACGTTCAGGATGCAGCCCACCCCGAATGCAGATCCCGCACTCACCGGGCGAAACCGAACGGTGGGGGCCAAAGGATCGGAGCAGATACTCGTTGCCCTGGTGCGCACGCTGCCGACGAAAAGGCGCAAGGATGCGGTGCTCGCGATTGAGTACCTGGTCACCGCGTCCCCTGAAGCTTTCAAGCGTCACGGCGGGCGTTTGGATGATATGGGGGACGGTTACTTTGCCGATGCGTTGAAGTGGCTGAAGACGCGCCACGGTGCAGAGAATGTCCTCAGCGCGACCGTTCACCTGGATGAATCAACGCCGCACATGGTCATTTACGTGGTGCCGATGACGGCAGACAAACGGCTGTCGTGTCGTGACTTCCTCGGTGGGCCTCAGAAGCTCAAAGCGATGCAAACCAGTTTCCATGTCCAGGTTGGGGCACAGCGAGGTCTTGAGCGCGGCGTGGAGGGTTCCAAGGCGAAGCATGAGGCGGTATCAGCGTTCTACTCGACCATGACAGCAGCAGGCGAAGCGCCGCAGCTGAAGGCTCGCGATTATGCTGCTGCGTCGGTCGGCTTGAAGACTGAAGCCTGGCTGCAGGCCGAAGCCGTCGCCAGCGCAAATGCCCAGGGCGCAGCTCGCCACACACGTTCAAAACAGGCAGTGCTCTCGCGTGCGTGTGCTGTGAAAAAAGCAGCATCCCTAGTGGAAGATCGGCAGCGAGAAATAGAACGGCGAGAGCACCAGCTGCACAGCAGAGAACTGGATCTGGATCGGCGTTCCAGGAGCATTGATGGCCTGGTGAGCCAGGTCAGTGAGGCGGAGCAGAAAACGGTGGTGCTCGCTGCTGAAAAGTCCACCCTGGAGCATCGTATAAAAATGCTTGAAGTGAGTCTGGCCAATGACAAAGCCCAGGCACGAAAGGCTCGCCACGATCAGGAACTTACGCTTGGCTGAGCGCACTGCCTAACCTCTAACGCAGAAACGACAAACCCCGCACTGGGCGGGGTCGGTCGTTTGCAGGCTGGCTGACGTTGCCCCGAGAGAGTTCAACAACGCCAGGCAGCGTGAGGCGAGTATATCTGGTCAGATAAGGCCTATAACGAAAAAAACGGCAGCGAAAATAAAACTTCCTGAAAAAGCACTTATCCCCCTCCCGCCGACGGGCTTCGTGTGCGTTTTTTTTGCAAACACAGATGTAGTGCAAACCATCCTCCAGCCCAGGCGGGCCGTGGGGCTTCCCAGGCAATCGTCAATTTCATTTTGTGCAACGTTTTGAAGGAAAATGACAAACCATTGCACAGGCAGCGGGTCGTTCATGACTACGTTTCAAGTCACCAAGCCCAATGGCAGTAGGGGGGCGGCGGAGTTTTCTCAAATTGAACGGCTTGTTTTTTTGGGTTGCATTCGTGATGCGGTGGGATCGGATGGAAAGCGTACAGGCCATATGGAACAAGGCTTTCAGCCAAGTTGACAGGGTTCCGTGAATTTCATTTCTTTGCGTGAGAGCGTTGGGGGGGGGGCTGTGAAAAAACCAGCTTTCGCCCGTTCAGGCGGAATTCCGAAAAACACACAGAAATGGTGCGGGTAGCGCACGGAGGGGGATGTCGTTGAAAGCCCTGAGAGTCCCGGTTTATAGGGGGAAAACCTGAAAAACAGCTTTTTTGAGAGTCCCCGAAACCGGCAAAGTCTTGCAGGCGGGGTGGCAGAGCGGAGAGAGTAAAATGAGGCCGCTCACACGGCCTTGGTTGGGCACCACTCAGCAGGGTTTTCCTGCCAGGCAATGATTACTGACTCAAGCCATCCCTGGTGAGATGCGGACAGGTCTTGGGAACTGTCCGTTTTTCATAACTCGCCAGAGGGTGGTTCGAGAAAGGGAGGTGGCATCGAGCACGTCCCTTTCCCGCATGAAACGATCCAGCTTACTCACGTTGGGCTCCTGCAATCTGAGCTTATGCGAGACTCTTAAACTGACAAGCTTTTGAATCTTAGGACGCTGCGATTGTGCGCTTAAGTTTAAGAAAGGCAGCGGTGTTATCTACAACGGCTTCTTTCGGTACGGCAGGAGGCATAGTTGCCAGTGTTGGTGTCAGTGCGCCTTTCTCGGCCCCATCAAATAGCTTCTCAAGTTTTTTCCCGAGCGTAATCCAAGTGATTTCTTTGATTTTCTCTTGCCGTTCGTACGGACTGTTGCAGCGAGAGAGCACTACATCATGCTCGCCCAAACTTTTAAGCGCTACGGCGTGGGATAAGGTGAACAATTCCAACAGAATCTCAAGCGTTCCTTCCTGTTTTAACGCTTGGCTCAACAGAGTCTGTTGAAATTCTTTGTTAATTGAACCTGGAACGCCTACCAGCTTCAAACGTGCTTCTGCTACTTGAACAACCAAGTTCTTTTGAATAGGTATTCGCGCATCGGCGGTAAAGCGTAGTGCCTGAGCGTCCTTCCTCAGCTGAGCACTACGTTTAATTTCTTCGTTGATTTTACTTTGCTCGATGGTGCCTGACTTGCCCATGGCATTCCAAGATGCGTCTGTGAGACTGGCCTGAGTTTCAAGTCTTGTGGCCTCCTGCGTTAGACGTTGGTTTTCTTTAACTACTTCGGTGTACTGATTTTGAAGAGTAATGTAAGCGTCTCTGTTGACCTCGAAACAAGACAAGCGCTCCTGTAGTTCAGGGCTCAGATTTTCTCGGTCAATATTGATAAGTTTCATGTCATTATTCCTTTGTCAGTTAAATTATGTTACTTGCGCCCTAGTGCGAGACTTGTCACACCAGTTCTACGTTCTCAGCCAGGGCGATCTTCCCAAATTGTTCAACTACATAGCCTTCGTTCCGGCTGTTGTAATCTTCGACGCGGTTGCGCTTTGGGTTTTCCAGCATGAGCACCCGCCAGCTGGTGTCTTGGAAGTAGATCGACAGGTTGTCCCAGCTGGTGACCAGTACGGCGTTCACGGGGAAGAACGGCACGCTGAAGCTCGGTACTCCACCATAGGTGCTTACGACCTGCGCACTTTCTATGCGCTCTTTCTCGGTAGGTGTGCCCGCTTGCTTGGCATACAGCACTGCTTTGTCGTGAGCCAGCAGGTCTGAGCCAATGATCGCGATCAAGTCGCTATCGCGTAAGTTGTCGTCAATCAGTCGCGTTACGTCGTATACGAGGGCGTCCAGGTTGGCATAGTCACCGCCTTCGCCGAGGCTAATCTTGCCAGCCTCTAGGCCCTGGCTGAGCACTTGGCTTGGCACCTTCTCGCGGGCCTGTTGCAGCCAGCCTTTATTGACATCTTCGAGCATGGGAAAGGTTTCAATATCAGTTTGTGCGGCGTTATGAGTGCCACGAAAACCAATCATCATGCGATCTAGGGCGATCTGCTTCTGTACGGCGTCGGAATAACGCTTGTGGAAATCAGGGAACTTCGCCCAAGAGTCAATCTTGGCGTAAGGCAGGCTAACGTCTGATTCGGTCGACGACAGCTCGTAAGTGTTGTTTTCCAAGCTAGAAAAATCTTTTACTTCACGCTCTTTAATCCTGATATCGGTTCGACCAGTTACGGGGCCAGTTACCCCGAACATGACTTTTTCTCCTTTGATCTCACTAACTGGAACAATATTGATGCGTTCTAGGAAGTCTGATTTTGCCGTGATCTTTTCATTGATTGATTGGGCGGCGCTGGGTTCGATAGTAAAGGAACTAGCCCCCTTGGGCGCGTTATAAACCTTAGCGAACGCCTGTTGTAAAATTGCATACTTGGTAGTGCCATTACTGTTGGTCATAGGTATTTCCTGTTATAGGGGGTGAAGTGTCTAGCGCTACTTGCTTGCTGCTCGACTTTATATGGTTGTGTGGTGCTCTGTGTTTACAGGTCAATTTTAACACAATACAATTGATTTCCTGATATTTAGAGTTGATATTTATGCGGGTTTATTGCAGGGAGTGTGGTAGTAAGGCACTCATTACTGAGGAAGAAAAAGTATCTTCGGTTTTTTCAAAACTTTACTGTCAATGTACGAATGTCAGGGCGTGCGGTCACTGCTTTGTCGCGCATATGAACTTTTCGCACACTCTTAAACCCTCAGCTGTAAAACCGAATAACTCTCTGTTTGAGCGTTTACGTGAACTGCCCAGGGATCAACAACTTCAGATGTTTGAACAGTTAGAGAACTTGAAGTGATTCAGTCTTTACTGAGCACCTCGCCAGGGTGATGGGCCTGTCGCGGCGCAAAACAAAAAACGCTTAAACCCCAGCGGGAGTATTCAGATCACTGCTCCAGTAGGAACCGTAAGGTCGGGCGTCAGAAGAGATTGATCATAAGCCTCCATACGATTGCACGATCCGTGATACTCAGGCAGTGATGGGTAATCAGTCTTGCAAACAACCTCCGCTAGCAAGTGCTTCCAGGTCGCGGCATCGTTGGGCAGGCATACGCCGAACTCTTCGGCATCGTACTCGACCTCAATGGCCAGTCGTTCTGCCAGTTCAGCGGGTACCGCGATGCTCGAATTCCCGCTGTTGTAGTACCCAAGATGTTCGAGCACGCTTGCTTCGTCATAGCGTCCGGCGCACCTCAATGTCGAGCAGTACCCACTGTCATCTGATCGCCAAAGAGTGATTGCCTTGTTTAAGCTGTTCGTTCGTTTCAGGCTGATGACGATGAACTTGATCATACTGCCTCCGTTGGTTGCTGGCGGAACACGGGAAGGGCGCCGGCCTGCTCGCGCACAGCCCGCATGCCTTCGTCGTCGTAACCCCAAATGTTGCTTTCATCAAACGAACGCTCCGGGCCGAGGTAAAACGGTTTCAACGGCTCGCCAGTGCGGATGTAATCGCGGAACTTCTCGACCAGCTGACGCAGCGTCCCGCCATGGGTAAAGCCGCGCCACTTGCCACCCCAAACCGTTTCCTGCGTGAAGATGCGCTTGCCGCTGTAGTCGTCGATAAACCAGACCTTGCCGCGCCCATCGACCTCCATGCTGGCGTAGCGGTTGGTGGCCTGGCTGTAGAAGAACCGGCGACCGTGGTCGGCGATGATTCGGATCACCTGATTGACGTGCTCGGCGCGCTGCTGCTTCAGGGTGAGTTTGTTTTCTGTTGCCTCTACGATATCGCTTTGCAGGCTCATGGGCGCACCTCGGCGGTTGGCCATCGGCTAACCGCTTTCATTGCCTCGGTTTTGGTGATTGGCTCGCTGACCATGTTGCAAACGAGTTTCCCACTCAGGAACACCCTCCAGCAGCTACGTCGCTCCAAACCGTCTCCGGCTTCCAGCTCGGCCAACAATTCCGAACGGTGGACTCTGATCCACAATCGCATTAAGGCCGTCAGATTCGATGCAGGCGAGACAATGATATTGCGACCATCTGACCGGACGCTGAATCCTTGTTCATGTAGGTAGCTCAAGTGCGAACTCATGACAATCTCTCCTTTTGCGAAAGGGTGTCTTTTTTGACCTTGTTTCCGATCTTCGCTACAACGCTTGAGGCCCCTTTCTTGGCCGACGCGCCCAACGATTTCGTCAATCCAGGCGGAGAGCTATGCACCACGATATGGCCCTGGCCGATCTTGAAATTCTTGATCACGGCGATGCACACGTTCCAAGCCTCGCGGGCTACGGCATCGCCTGACTCGACCACATTGCCCTGGTCGTCGATGATCGCCAGTCGCGCTGGACGACCGTCAGCAGTGGTGATTTGATATCCGCTGGTGACGTTGGCACTGATGCGCCCATTCTCCAGAGTGCCCGTCTTTGGAATGCCGATCATCACAATCTCTCCTCATGCGAAACAGCGTCTTTTTGGCCCTTATTCCCTCTGTCCTCTGTGAGAGGGGGGGTTCTATCCGAAACATCGAAACAACCCGCGTGGTTGCTGGGCTGTAGCGTTTCGCAAAGGGTTTTTACGGGGGTAGGATAAATACCTTGCGAAACGCTGGAGGCCACGTCGTTACTGGCTTGTTTCGATGTTTCGGATTGAGAGGGGGGTGTGGCGGAAAGGTAGCGGGTAAAGGAATCCTTAAAGTCCTCAATCTGGTAGCCCTTCTTGCTATCGATATTGATACGGGTCTGTTTCGACTTGATACCGAACTCTGACAGTTTTCCCGATAGTTGACGTGGCGACATCGGTTTGCCACGGTTCCAGGTGGCCCAAGGCGCTTCGTCGTCAGCAACCAATGCATCCAGTAGTTCAGAACTGAAAATCTTGATGACCCGCTTTTCAATGAATATGGCTTTCACGTCCTGGAGTAATTCGATACCAATGCTCGGCGTATCCCCCTCCAGACCATGCAGCACAATCGCCGCGTGTCGTGCAGACTTTGGCCAATGCCCACCGGCAGCATCGGCAATAGCCAGCAACGGCTCCCAGCAGTCGTTTGCGCGGTCGTTGAGTCCTTGGATAGGTTCAGGACGGGCCTCGTCGATAACCGAGGCGTTATCGGTTGCGAATCGGGCGAGCTTTGCTTGCAGCCGCATCCAGATGGTCGGGTCTGAATGGCGTAGACGTTCCACTGTCTCGCCCGCAACCCGCCGCCGCAGACGCAAAGGAATGCTACGGTCGGCCAGGGTGTCAGCAATCTTGCCGATGCCGCACAACGCTTTAGCACCCCACACGTTAAAACGGGTTGGCATGTGGTCATCGCCTGTGCAGCGAATGACCGAGGCGCTGTCGCGAGTGAACCCAGCGTTGAGGATACCCCTAGCGTCATCGTGCGCCGCCAGAAATGCGTCCACCTCATCGATCAGCAAGGTCGGTGCCCACAACTCAATTGCCCGATATAGCGCCGCTGGAGCGATGTTTGCGACCTGCAACGGGCGGTAAGCGAGCCTGCTAAGGACTGTTAACAGGATGGACTTACCACAGCGTTTCTCTGGCGCGGTGATGTTGGCAATCGGGGCCACTTGCACCACGTCGATTAACCAGGTGAAGGTCACCCAAAGCGCAGCCGCACGGATGGTTTCCTTGTCTGCGGCGACATACCGTTTCATGGTGTTCGCAATGTCATCTAGCAGCTCTTCGCCACTGACCGGTTTGGGCCAGGGTTCAATTTCGCCGAAAATATCATTGTGGGCCGCGTCCTCTTCATCCTCAGACACCGCTGTCAGACGATCGAACTCAGCCATGCTGACCTGCTTGGTGTCCTTCACCTTGGCGCGAAGGCGGGCAAAGATCGAAGGTTCCTTTTTGCGCATCTTTTGCAACAGAGACAGGATGCCAGGCTCATACAGCGCCCCGGCATCGCTACCGAGTTTTTTAACGGCGTCACCCACTTTGTCAGTGGAGGCCCACTGATCGGCAAAACGATCTGGAGTGGTCATTCTTCGACTCCCAGTCGCTGTTTAGCGAGCTTGAAGCGCTCTTGGTCATCGGCACTCATATCAGTTCCTTGTTCGATCAAATTTTTGCCGATCAGGTAGATTGCACGTTCATGTCGCACGGCGGCAGGGCTGGGGCCACTGCGCTCCCGTTTTTCACCAGGGAACAGGTCGCGCAGCTCCAGGCCAATGGCTTGGGTAATTTCCAAGGCACTGCACCCCACCCAGCACTTGAGCAAGACGGTGCCGTCTGAAGTCTCGGTAATGCCCAGGCTGGGCGACTTGTCGTCGTGCGCGGGGCAACAGGCTTTCCAGCGGCCCTTGCCATTGCTCTTCACCTTGTCCAGACGGTTCAAAACGCTGTCGATGGGCGTCATTTTTTGATCCCCGATTTGGTTTTCTTGCGCATGAGGTATTTGTCTACTTCTTCAACGTTCCAGGCACCGCACGGGCAACGTGCGGGGCCTGGAAAGCCAGCGGTTTTGGAAATGCGCTACCAGGTGGAGCGGCTGATTTGATAGCGGGAACAGAACTGGTCGGCTGTCGCCCAAATCAGCGTTGGCCGTGCCCAGAGCGTGGTCTTCTTCTTGTTCATTGCGTAACACCCAGAGCCTGTACAAAGGCGTGTTGCGCGTTGAGCGTGTAAGGGGTGTTCGGCTCTAGGGCGTTTTCGCCGATGTAGCCGGTCACGGTGCGACAGCGCTGTGCCTGGCTGTCCCTGTACTTGAGGCGGATTTCGCCTTTTTCACCGGCACAAACGGTGCCTCCGATACCGGCGCTGGCCGTGCCCTGATCCCCAACTGAAGCCGTGCCGTAGTCCCCAGCAATCGCCGTTCCCAGAAATCCGGCAGCGGCTGTGCCGCAGCTCAAGACGTAGGCCGCGCCACAATCCCCAGCTCTAGCGTTGCCGCTGTCTCCGGCAATCGCGGTGCCGTAGTTGCCTGCCTGGACGCTTTGTTGGTCACCGACGTGGTAGTAGGTGCGAACGGGCGCCACGTACTCGTCTTGAGTGCTTTGCTTGTCCGGGTGCGGGGTGTAAAAGGCTTTTTTTGGGCAAGCCAATCCCGTCAACGCATCACTGCGCTTATGAAAAATGTTCATCTCAGTCGTCCGTAAAAATGGGAGGAAGGTCACAGGGCTGGTACGCCTGTTACCCCTTCGCAACGGCTCACATCAGCGGTGGCCGGTGTTTCTGGTCATCAGCTGGCTTGCCGCAATCGCGACGGAGGTAGTGCGTCAACCACGGACTGAATCACCAGCGAAACGTCTTCACCAAGCCCCTCTAAAAACGAGGCGATCATTTGTGGGGTGTAGGTGGTGGGCCGCTGTACTTCGCTGAAAAGGATGCTCATCAATTCGATGGAATCCTGAGCGCGTTGCAGCTTGTGAAACGCTTCTTCGGAGAGGCCGTAGGCATGGCTCATTGGACACCCCCAACTTTCAGGGCGGAGGCGTTGTCCTGGTGAGCGTCGAAGCGTTCGTTCAGGCGTTTAGCGTTGGAAATGAGCGTTTCGCGATAGTCACCAGCCAAATACTGGGCGACATCTGCCAGGCGTTCGGCGTGATGGTCATTCCCATCCGCAAGCGTTCTCTTGATTGCCCAGTTCAACGTGTCGAGCCAGTCCATGTAATTGGTGGCGGTCTCCAGCTCACTGATGGCTTCGACGGCGATAGCGGTGATGATTGATGGCTTGTTCATTGAACGCCGCCTTGTGTTTCCAGGCAGCGGACAATGTCCATGTGAGTGTTGTAGCGTTTGAGGCGAACGGATAGTGATGAGTTTTCGGTGAGCGCTCTCAGGGCCATGCGACGGTGAGCTATCAGGCGAACTGCGGACGGAATGAGGATCGTCATGAGAAGTAAGCACGATTTTTCAATGCAGGATGGTGGCTGTAATACTGCAGGCGGTGGCGGTAATGACAGCATGTTAACGCCAGAGCTGGCATGGCTTACTGATAGCAGAGTAATATTGGGTGATTGCATGGTTTTCGTCCAAGAGTTCTGTGTGATACGTCGGGTCGGTGCTGGTAACACTGACCTGGCATTTTTTATTTTCGGCCTCTGTTCTGGTGGCCTTGTTCTGACTCGAATCCTTTCCTGACTGACTCCCATTGCGTCTTTTGCACTCAACGGGATCCATCCTTAGCTGTCCGCTCAATCCAAGCTTTGAGTTCCTTCATCAGGATCAAGCGTCGCCGCCCGAGCTTGAATGCTTTGAGTTCACCTGAAGCCATAACTTCGTAGATGCCTGATCTTGAGTAGCCCGTCAGGCGTGCAGCTTCTTCAACGCTTACAGACAACGATGGCGCGGTTTCTGCGTGGCTCATACCTTTCTCCTTGAGTACACCGGTGGACTGTACGATACTGAACCGGACGTAAGCATATTATTTGTAAGTAACAAATGATGCAAGCATATTTTGTTACTTACGCTATGGAGTGAGAATGGCAAACCGGTCAAAAAAGGTCGTGATTTCGGCAAGGATTCCCCCTCGGCTCAAGGCTGCTCTTGATCTCGCGTCGATTTTGGAGGGGCAGCCGATAGTGAAGCTGCTTGAAGCCTTGCTAGAGGAGGGGCTGAATGAAATTGACGCGCCTAACCCGTTTAGGGGTGGGCAATTGGATGGCAGTAAACTTAATTTTATGACTCTGTTTGATGCTATTTGGACAGAGGATGAAGTGCTTTTTAAGCTTAGGACATGGGCAGTCGGGCCTGAGTTTTCAAGTGTGAAATTCTGGCGCCGGATAACGAGTCTAATTAAGTCAGATTATTTTAAAGGTGACTTTGATCTTTACGGTGATTTGAACGGCCACACTCAAGTATGGGGTAGTGTTCCTGAAAGGTATCTCATCAATCTGGATTTGATTAAGGAGGAATGGTTGCTGATTGACGAATATTTATCATTCCTTGATAAAAATACGAATCTGTCCACGCCTTATGAATATTTTAAAAAAATGCTGCAAAGTGAAGACGTTAAATGAGCTCAACTGCTGCTGCTTTTGTGCCTGGCGCGAGATGCGCGTAACGCAGCGTCATTTTTATATCTGAATGACCTAGCAGCTCACGTACTGTGTTTAGTGGCACACCGGCCATCACCAAGCGCGACGCGAAGTCATGGCGCATATCGTGCCAGCGAAAGTCCTTGATCTTGGCCCGTTCTAGCAGCCTGAGCCAGGCGCTTTTAACGTCTTCTAGACGACCACCTTCCTGGCTTGGGAACACATACCGAGATTTGCCAGCCTGTTTTTTCCAGCGCTCAAGAATGCTCACGGTTTCCTTGTTCATTGGGATGTGACGTGTGTCGCTCGTTTTGGTTGTATCACCAGCGGCAGTGATTGTATTTGTGCTGAAATTGACTGCAGACCATTTCAGATCGAATAACTCACCGCGCCTCATACCGGTGTTCAGTGATACGAGCACCATTGGTTTTAGATGATCGGTGAATGGCAGTTGCAGCAAACTTTGCATCTGTTGCTTGCCACGATCCGCCCGCCATTGATTTGCGCTCTCACGCTCAGATCGTATTTCATCCTGCCGGGTATCTAGGGCTTCGCGCAGGCGTTTGGTCTCATCGGTGTCCAGGTAGCGAACTAGGCCCAATGAGTCGACCTTGAGCTGTTTTAGCTTGGTCAGTGGATGCGTGCCGATGTATTCCCATTCAACCGCACGGCTGAACACACCACTGATAGAGCCCATTTTTCGATTCACCGTGGATGCCTTGTTCCCAGCCTGCATCCAAGCAGTGCGAATTTGCTCCAGGTCACGGCCAGATATTGCGTCAATGCGCTGAGGCATGATCGCGTCAAAGTTGTTGTCCAGGGTGTGCAGGGTCTTTTCGTGGCCTTTGTGGTGCGCCTTAAACCACGGCATGTAGGTGTCGTCGATGAATTCGCGTAGAGATGGCAGGGTAGCTCCCTTGCGTCCCTGTGTTACCGCGAGAGGTTCACCATGGGCATGAGCGTCAGCAAGGTATTGGGCAGCCTCAGTTCGTGCCTGATCAAGCGTCAGAACCCCAACTCTGCCAAGGGTGGCGTTCTTGTTGCGGCCCCAGGTGACCATGAATGACTTGTGCCCGCTGGTGAGTACCCGGATAAAGAAACCGGGCTGTACAGTGTCATGTACACGATAAGCCTTAGCTTGGGCTTCTAGGCTATTGATGAGTCTTTGGGTGATCTTGCTTTTCATTGATCTGATCCGTGACAGCAGCATGACAGCAAAAACTACTATACGGGAGCGTTTTGTGGGACTCAACCGGACTTTAACCACCTGATAACTATGGGATGATCCCATGAATGCGAACATTCTATTAGCCCTCCTAAGGGGAAGGTTGCAGGTTCGAACCCCGCCTGGGACACCAGATACGCAAAGGCCCCGCACTGTTGAACAGGCGGGGCCTTTTTTGTGGCTTTCAATCAGCCAGTCAGGCCTGGCCGAGCAGCCCGCGGCCCGCCAGGTTCTTCATCAGTGCACTGACCCCGAACGCCCATTGTGGCGCCTGGTCGCTGCCGGTCACGCGGTTGTGCAACGCTCCCAGTGTCGGTGACGAGATGCTTACAACATCATCGGCCTTATGGGTAAACCCCTGGCCCGGTTGGTCGCGGTCTTCTGTAGGAGCGAACAGGGTACCCAGGAACAGGACAAAACCGTCCGGGTACTGGTGGTTGGCGTTGAGCGTCTGTTCGGCCAGGTCCGCCGGGTCGCGGCTGATCTGGTTCATTGAGCTTTTGCCGTTCAGCACGTAGCCATCGACACCTTCAACACGCAAGGTCACTTCACAATGGCGCACGTCGTCGAGGTTGAAGTGTTCGTCAAACAGGCGAATAAAGGGCCCCAGTGCACAGGAGGCGTTGTTGTCCTTGGCCTTGCTCAGCAGTAACGCGCTGCGACCTTCGAAGTCGCGCAGGTTGACGTCGTTGCCCAGGGTCGCGCCGTGGATCCGGCCCTGGCTGTCTACCGCCAGCACCACTTCCGGCTCCGGGTTGTTCCAGCTTGAACCGGGGTGGATGCCAATGGCGCTGCCGCTGCCCACAGCAGCGAGGATCGGTGCCTTGGTGAAAATTTCGGCGTCGGGGCCGATGCCCACTTCCAGGTACTGCGACCACATGTTCTGTTCGATCAGCACTTGTTTGAGGCGCATGGCTTCTGGCGAACCGGGGCGCAGGTCGCGCAGGTTATTACCAATCACTTCGTGCACCAGGGCACGAACCTCTTCGGCACGGTGGGCATCGCCTCCGGCTTTTTCCTCGATCACCCGTTCGATCATGCTGGCAGCAAAAGTCACACCCGCCGCCTTGATCACTTGCAGGTCTGCCGGGGCCAGCAGGTAGGGTTTGGCCATGTCGTGCTGCTCGCCGCTGTTGGCCAGCAAGGCCTGGATCGTGCCCAATACGGTGCCGCGGATTTCACGCACGGCTTGCAGCGGGTTGTCGCTATCGAGCAGCAGGCTCAGGGTGGGGAAGTGGGCCGTGCAGTCGATTACTTCACCGTCACGAATCACCACCACGGCCGGGCCGCCACGTTCGCCGGGCAACCACACGCGACCGACCAGGGTGGCGCGCTGCCAGTCATCGGGCAGGGTGTTTTCTATGGTCAATTGCAGCGTTTGCATATACGTGATCCTTGAAAAGAGTGCTTGGTGGGAGCGAGCTTGGTCGCGATCAAGTCACCACGGGTTGGCTGACCATCTGCAGTGTCTGCTTCGCGAGCAAGCCCGCTCCCACAAGTCATGTGTTTGTCGTGTCTAGTGGGAGTGACGGGGCGGGCCGTTTTCCGGAATCACGCGCCAGTACAGGGTGGCCGGTTCGAGGCAGCCGCCGGTGGAGAGTTGGCCGACCAGTTGGCGGTACAGTTCCTGCCACGGAGTTTGTGACGGGGCCAACGGTGGCAGCGGTTCCTGGCGGCGTTCGTTGAGCACGCTTTCGTCCACCAGCAGGTTGACGCTGCGCGCGTTGAGGTCGACGCGCAGGCGGTCGCCGGTGCGCAGTAACGACAGACCGCCACCCACAGCAGATTCCGGGGACATGTTGAGAATTGACGGGCTGGCCGAGGTGCCGCTTTGGCGGCCATCACCCATGCAGGGCAGGGAGTCGATCCCGGCCTTGATCAGGTTGGAAGGTGGCGCCATGTTCACGACCTCGCCGCTGCCGGGGAAGCCCACGGTGCCGCAGCCTCGAATTACCAGAATGCAGCGCTCGTCGATGTCCAGCGAAGGGTCGTTGATCCGCGCCGTGTAGTCTTCCGGGCCCTCGAACACAATGGCCCGCGCTTCGAAGCTGTTGGGTTGCAACGGGTCGCTGAGGTAGGTCTTGCGAAAGGCTTCGCCCACCACTGAAATTTTCATGATGGCACTGTCGAAGAAGTTGCCGCTGAGTACGATAAAACCGGCTCGGTGCATCAGAGGGTCTTCGTAGGAGCGGATCACGTCACGGTCGCCGGTGACGCAGTCGGCAACCACTTCACCCATGCTGCGGCCACTGACCGTGAGGCAGTCGCGGTGCAGGCGGCCGACCTTGTCCAGTTCATGCATCACCGCCGGTACACCGCCTGCGCGGTGGAAGCTTTCACCCAGGTACTCGCCGGCGGGCATGCAGTTGACCAGCAAGGGCACGTCTTCGCCGACGCGCTGCCAGTCTTCCAGTGACAGCTCGATACCGCTGTGGCGGGCGATGGCAATCAGGTGCGGCGGGCAGTTGGTGGATGCGCCCAGCGCCGAGGCCACGGCAATGGCGTTTTCGAAGGCCGCGTGGGTCATGATCTGGGATGGGCGTACGTCTTCGCGCACCAGGTCGACGATGCGCATCCCGGTGGCATAGGCCATTTGCCCGCGCTCGCGGTACGGTGCCGGGATGCTCGCGCAGCCGGGCAGGGACATACCCAGTGCCTCGGCCAGGGCGTTCATCGACAGCGCAGTGCCCATGGTGTTGCAGTGACCCACCGACGGCGATGATGCGGTGGTCAGGGTCATAAAGCCTTCGTAATCGATTTCGCCGGCGCTGAGCAGATTGCGCGCATGCCACAGTACGGTGCCGGAGCCAATGCGCTGGCCTTTGTGCCAGCCGTCGAGCATCGGCCCGCCGGACAGCACGATGGAAGGCAGGTCGGTGGTGGCCGCTGCCATCAGGCAGGCCGGGGTGGTTTTGTCGCAACCGGTGGTCAGCACCACGCCGTCCAGCGGGTAACCATGCAGCACCTCGACCAGGCCCAGGTAGGCGAGGTTGCGGTCGAGGGCCGCGGTGGGGCGGCGCGACTGTTCGGCAATCGGGTGTACCGGAAACTCCATCGGGATGCCACCTGCATCGCGAATGCCGTCCTTGACCCGCTTGGCCAGTTCGATGTGATGGCGGTTGCAGGGCGTCAGGTCGCTGCCGGTCTGGGCGATGCCGATAATCGGCCGCCCCGATTGCAGTTCGGCGCGGGTCAGGCCCTGGTTCATGTAACGTTCCACATACAGTGCGGTCAGGTCGGCGTGGCTTGGGTCGTCGAACCACAGCTGGCTGCGCAGGCGGCGTGGGGTTGAATCGGTCATGGCAGGCTCCGGCTGATTATTTTATTCAGGCAATGGGTTGTTGCGGCGCAACTGGCGGATCAGTCCGGCGTGGTCGAGTTCGCCGTCACCGGCCTCGACCATGGCGGCAAACAGGCTGTCTACCAGGCTGCCGACGGGCAGGTTCAGGCCCAGTTTTTGTGCTTGGGCCATGGCGGTGCGGGTGTCCTTGAGCTGCCATTTGGCCGGGCCACCGGGAGTGAAATCGTTGTTCAGCATGCGTTGGCCGTGCTGGCGCCAGATCGGCGAGTCGACAAAACCACCCATCAACGCTTCGTGGACCTTTGCCGGGTCGGCGCCGCCGCGCTCGGCCAGCAGCAAGCCCTCGGCGACGGTGGCGATGGTGCTGGCGACGATCAACTGGTTGACCAGCTTGGACAACTCGCCGG
>NZ_WIVQ01000085.1:0-18976 GCF_009600545.1 Pseudomonas sp. FSL R10-1339
CCCTCTTGATGGGCGGCACGCTGCCAGTGCTGATGCGCGCACTGGCATCCGAGCCGCAACATCTGGGCCAGGCCGGTGGCCGCCTGTATGCCGCCAATACCGGCGGGGCGATTGTCGGCACTCTGCTGACCGCATTTATCCTGATTGCCAGCCTCGGTGTTTTCGCCAGTGCCGTTGTAGCCGCCGCACTCAACCTGATTGCCGCCGCGGGTGCCCTGTGGTTGCAACGCGGGCAGCGCACCATTGTCGCCGATCCGGTGGCGACCAGCGCGGCACACAAACCGGCCCGGCTGGCCATGGCCCTGTATGCCATCGCGGGCGGTGTGGCACTGGGCTACGAAGTGGTCTGGTCGCAATCGATCGTTCAGTTCATGAGCACCCGTACCTACGCCTTTGCCGTGGTGCTGGCCACTTACCTGACCGGACTGTTTATCGGCAGCAGCCTGATGGCGCGCCGGGTTGATCGGCTACGCGATCCCTGGGGTGTGTTTGCCTTGCTGATTGCCGGGGCCGGACTGGTTGCCCTGCTGGAAGTTGCCCTGCTCGGACGCTGGCTGATCCTGCTGCAAACCCAGGCAGAGACTGCGGCACTGGCCTTGGGTGGCAGTGTGTTGCTGGGCATGAGCGCCCGCTTCGCAGTGGCTGCACTGAGCATTGTGTTTATCCCTACGTTGCTGTTGGGCGCAGCGTTCCCGATAGCCCTGCGCCTGTGCGTCGGCCCCGGCCGGGTCGGGCGGGATGTCGGTGCAGTCGTGGCGTTCAACACGCTGGGCGGGATCGTCGGCGTTGCCCTCTGCGGTTTTGTCCTGATCCCCTGGCTGGGGCTGGTACATACGCTCGGCATGCTGGCAGTCATCGCCGCTGCAGTAGGTTTGATCGCGGTACAGCAGGGGCACCGGGTCAAGAAAGGCCATCGCCAGGCAGTCGTTGCGTTCAGCCTGGCAGCGCTGCTGGTAGCCGTCTTAACGCCGGTTGAGCGCCTCGCCGAACTGCTGCGCGGAGCCCGTAACGGTGAGCTGGTGTTTTACCAGGAAGGTCGCGGCGGCACCGTCGCCGTCGTGGCCCAGGGCAAGGGTGAACGCAGCTTCCACCGCCTGTATATCCAGGGCGTGTCCAACACCGGTGATGCCATGCCGTCGCTGCGCTACATGCGTATCCAGGCCCTGTTGCCGCTGTTGATCCACAACGGCGAACCACGCTCGGCGCTGGTGATCGGCTTTGGCACCGGGATCACTGCCGGGGCCCTGCTCAGTTATCCGGGACTGGAGCAACGGGTGGTGGCCGAGCTGCTGCCCGCGGTGGTCAAAGCTTCAACCCTGTTCAAAGGCAACTTCGCTGCGGCTTCCAACCCCGGCTTGCAGGTGCGTTTGCGCGACGGTCGCCAGGAACTTCTGCGCAGCGAACAGCGCTATGACCTGATCACCCTCGAACCACCACCGCCCTCCGCCGCCGGCGTAGTCAATCTGTACTCGCGGGACTTCTATCAACTGGCTTCACAGCGCCTGCACCCGCAAGGGATAGTTGCGCAATGGCTGCCGTTGCCGACGCAGAATATCGACGACTCTCGTTCGCTGGTGCGCAGTTTTCTCGACGTATTCCCTTACGCCACGCTATGGACCAGCGAGTTTCACGAAATGCTGCTGGTGGGTTCATTGCAGCCCATTGAACTGGATGCCGCGCGCATCAGCGCCCGTTTCGGGCAACCGGGTGTACGCAGCGCCCTGCAGGATGTGGGCGTCGCTTCGCCAGCGGCACTGCTGGCAACCTGGGTGACCGACCATGAAGGGCTGGTGCGCTTTGCTGCAGATGCGCCGGCCGTCACGGACGACCAACCGCGTATCGAGTACGCTCCGTGGGTGCGTAGCAAAGAAATCAGCCGGGTGCTGCCGGCGCTGCTCGATCTGCGCCAACCGATACCGTTGCTCAACGCCGCCCCGGAGTTTGTCGAGCGCATGCACAGCCAACAGCAACGCCTGATGCAGTTTTACCGTTCCAGCCTGCATGCCTATGATGGCGACCGCGAGGCATGGAGCCGGGATATCCGTGAAGTAATGCGTGGCGATGGCGCCAACCCCTATTACCGCTGGTTTGTCGGTGAACGCTAGAGCCTTTTGGATACGGAAGTCGCAATGCCCAAAACTAAAACTATAAAAGCTGCAAACCCACCTGATTCGCGCCCCACCCTGATGAGCCGTTACCTGTTACCCGTAAGCGCTGCCGTGTTGCTGGTGGTGCTGGGCGGGTTATGGTTTTATCTCAGCCGCCCGGCGCCGGTGTATGAGCCCAAGGTGCTGGCCACGGCTGCGGTGGCCGAGCCCGTCGCCCCGGCGCAGATGGTCGACGAGCAACAGTGCCAGGGTTGTCACGACGCCCAGGTCAAGGACTGGCAAGGCTCTCATCATCAACTGGCCATGCAGGTGGCCGCGCCGCAGACCGTACTGGCCGACTTCAGCAATGCCACGTTCAAGGGCGAAGGCGAAAACAGCCGGTTTTTTCGCCAGGGCGACGAGTTCTGGGTCAATACGCCGGGGCTGGATGGCAAACCCGCCGACTTCAAGGTCGCTTACACCTTCGGCATTGCGCCGTTGCAGCAGTATTTGATCGAAGTTGGCGACGGCAGGCTGCAAGCCCTGGGGGTGGCCTGGGATACCGAAAAACACCGCTGGTTCCATCTGTACCCAGGCCAGGGGGTGAGCTTCAAGAACCCGCTGCATTGGAGCAAACCGAACCAGAACGCCAACTTTATGTGCGTCGAATGTCACACCACCGGCTACAAACGTAACTTTGATGCCGCCAGCAACAGCTTCAACAGCCAATGGAACAGTCTCGGCGTCGGTTGCCAGGCCTGTCACGGCCCGGCGTCCAGCCATCTGCGCGCTGTCACGGAAAACAACCCGTTGCCCCACAGCGGCTTTGACGTCGACCTTAAAAGCAAGGACGCCACGGTAGAACTCGAAACCTGCGCCCGCTGCCATGCCCGCCGCGCCCCGCTGGGCGATGGCTTTACCGTGGGCAAGCGGCTGATGGACGACTACCTGCCCAGCGTACTGACCCGCGAGCTGTACGCACTGGACGGCAAGATCAAGGACGAGGTGTTCGAACACGGCTCGTTCCTGCAAAGCAAGATGTTCGACAAGGGCGTGCGTTGCAGCAACTGCCACAACCCCCACAGCACCGAACTCAAGGCAGCGGGCAATGCACTGTGCCTGCAATGCCACAACACGGCCGGCAAAGCAGCCATTGCCGGGATTGATGGCAAGGGCCTGCAAGCGAAGAACTATGACGCCATCGACCACCATCGCCATGCCGAAGGCCAACCGGGCTCGCAATGTGTGGATTGCCATATGCCCGGCAAGTTCTACATGGGCAACGACTATCGCCATGACCACAGCTTCAGCATCCCCAACCCGGTGCGGGCCAAAGCCCTGGGCACAACGGATGCCTGCCTGGGCTGCCATCAGGGCAAGGCCGGTGACAGGGTGACGGAGCAGTTCAAGCTCTGGACCGCCCACGATGCACCGCAAGCAGCCCGGTACGATGAAAGCCTGTGGCTGATCCGCGGCGGCCGGCCGGGTGCTGCGCAGGCGCTCTACGAGCAATTGCGGCGCAGCAACCTGCCAGCGATTCAACGCGCCACGTTGTTGGCTGAACTGGCCAACTACCCCAGCGAATCCGCACTGCAACTGGCCAGCAAGGACCTCAACCACCCTGCCCCGCAAGTGCGTGAAAGCGCGGTGCGGGCAGTGAGCGCTTTCTTGCCTCCGGCAGAGCGGGTCGCGTTGCTCAGCCCATTGTTGAGTGACAGCGTGCGTGCAGTGCGCATCATCGCCGCGCGCAACTTGCAGGGCGCTGCGCGCAATGGCCTGGGCACGAATCAAGTGGCGTGGGACAAGGCCATCGGTGAATACGAAAGCGTGCAGCTGAGCCTGGCCGAACGGGCCGAGTCCAACCTCAACCTGGCCATGCTGTATCAGGCCAGCGGGCGCAATGCCGAGGTCGAGGCCAGACTGCGCGCCGCCCTGCTGCGCGACCCGGACTTCTACCCGGCGCTGGTCACTCTGGCCCAATGGCTGGAAGCCAGTGGGCGCAGTGCCGAGGCCTCGACCCTGCTCAACGACGCGATCAAGGCACAACCGCAGGCAGCGTTGTTGCAACACAGCCTGGGGCTGGCATTGATTCGCGGTGGCCAGCCCGAACAAGCGATGAAAGCTTTGCAGCAGGCCGTAAAACTGGAACCGGACAACAGTCAGTACCGCTATGTGCTGGCGGTGGCCCTGCACCAGAGCGGTCAGCTCGAACAGGCCTGCGCGCAAATGGAAGAACTGCTCAAGCGCCAGCCGGCGTTTCGCGATGCCCGATTGGCGTTGATCCAGTTCTACCTCGACAGCGGCCAGGAGCCCAAAGCGCAGGTGGTGCTGCAAGCCTGGAAACAGATCAATCCTGAGGATATGGCGTTGAAGTGACAGCCCTCACCCCCCCGCCATGCGCTCCAGGCTGTTGCTCAAATGCAGCAGCATGGCGGCGCGGGCGGCGTCGGGGTCCTGACGGCGGATCGCGCGCAAGATGGCCTCATGTTCCAGCACAGCCATTTGCCCCAACTGCTTGAGATCGGCATCACCGCGCTCTTCACTATTGATCCGGGTACGCGGAATCACCGAACGCCCCAACTGGGCAATGATATCGGTGAAATAAGCGTTGCCCGTGGCCTGAGCGATCAACTGGTGGAAACGCAGGTCCGGCTCGACGCTGCTGTCGTTGTTGGCCAGTGAGCGTTGATGGTCATCCAGCGCCTGGCGCATCTGCAGCAGTTGCTCCTCCGTGCGCCGCCTCGCGGCCAGCGCCGCAGCCTGGGTCTCCAGGCCCAGGCGCAATTCGACGATACCGCGCACGCTGGCTGCGGTATCACGGCTCAGGTGGATACCCTGGCGCGGATCGCGCTCAAGCACGAAGGTACCAATGCCGTGACGGGTTTCGACCAGCCCGGATGCCTGCAATTTTGAAATCGCTTCACGCACCACCGTGCGGCTTACACCGTGCTCGCGCACGATGGCCGACTCGGAAGGCAGCTTCTCGCCGGGCGCCAGTTGGCCCAGCAAAATTCGCTGGGTCAGCTCGGCCACGATGTCGTGGGCCAGGCCCGGTGAACGCTTGCGCAGCGGCGCATTCTGGGGGTCATGCATGGGGCAAATCCATTCGTACAAGACCGCTTGATACTAGCACCCCAACATGTATGACAAGCTATATAAATCTCAGTAAACCTTGGGTTTTGAACGAGCTCTGCCCCCAGGCAGATACGTTTCCGAACCTGACATCAGGCTTTAAAACGCTCTAAACAGCGATAAAACCTCATAAAAGGTATCTAAAGCTGCATCTTTTATAACTTTTTCGTTTGTTTCATGGCATTGCTAGGGAAAAAACCAACTCGTATGATGTCTGGCAACTGCAGAGCCATCTGCAGCACACACAACCCGCATAAAAATAATCAGTGGGGCTTTGAATTGTGAACACTTCCAGCAATCCGTCTGCTGCACACGCCAACGACCCCGTCCTGGCGCGCGCGATCCAAAAAGTGAAGAGGCATGTACTGCCACTTTTCGTCATCATGTTTATCGTCAACTACATCGACCGGGTAAACATCGGCTTCGTACGCAGCCACATGGAGCACGATCTGGGCATTGGTGCCGCCGCCTATGGTTTCGGTGCCGGGCTGTTTTTCATCGGCTACGCACTGTTTGAAGTGCCGTCCAATATGCTGCTGCAAAAAGTTGGCGCCCGCATCTGGCTCACCCGAATCATGTTCACCTGGGGTATCACCGCCACCCTGATGGCCTTTATCCAGAACGAAACCCACTTCTATATCCTGCGTTTTCTGCTTGGCGTCGCCGAAGCGGGCTTCTTCCCGGGCGTGATCTATTACTTCACCCGCTGGCTGCCAGGCGCCGAACGCGGCAAGGCGATTGCCATCTTCCTCAGCGGCTCGGCACTGGCCTCGCTGATCTCGGGACCACTGAGCGGCCTGCTGCTGCAAATCACCGGCATGGGACTGCACGGCTGGCAGTGGATGTACATCATCGAAGGCATGGCCTCGGTGGTGCTATGCGTGTTTGTGTGGTTCTGGCTGGACTCAAAACCCCATGACGCCAAATGGCTCAGCCTTGCAGAGCAAGATGCGCTGGTTAACGAAATTGACCGCGAACAGCGTGAACGCGATGCCGCCAACACCGTCAAGCCGACCCTGGGCATGCTGCTCAAGGACCGCCAGATCATGCTGTTCTGCGCGATTTACTTCTGTATCCAGCTGACCATTTACGCGGCCACGTTCTGGCTACCGAGCATCATCAAAAAAATGGGTGACCTGAGCGATATCCAGGTGGGCTTCTACAACTCGATCCCGTGGCTGATTTCAATCATTGCCATGTATGCCTTTGCCTCGCTGGCCAGCAAATTCAGGTTCCAGCAGGCCTGGGTGGCGGCCGCCCTGGTGATTGCCGCCATCGGCATGTTTATGTCCACCACCGGCGGGCCGATCTTTGCGTTTATCGCCATCTGCTTTGCCGCCATCGGCTTCAAGTCGGCCTCGGCGCTGTTCTGGCCCATTCCCCAAGGCTACCTGGATGCACGTATCGCGGCGGCAGTCATCGCCTTGATCAATTCCATCGGCAACCTCGGCGGCTTCGTCGCCCCCACCACCTTCGGGTTTCTGGAACAAACCACAGGCTCGATTCAGGGCGGGCTCTATGGCCTGGCCGGCACGTCGATCATTGCGGCACTCATTGTGTTCTTTGCCAAAACCAAACCCACACCCACGGCCGTGACCCCCACCGCCCTGCAAACTGCCTGACAAGGACCAGACCATGAATGCCGACCATCAACACCACGCCAGCCAAGCTCCGATCGTGACCAGCCTGCAGGTGATCCCGGTGGCGGGCCATGACAGCATGCTGCTCAACCTGAGTGGCGCCCACGGCCCCTTCTTTACCCGCAATATCGTTATCCTCAAGGACAGCAGCGGCAATACCGGCGTGGGTGAAGTGCCCGGTGGCGAGCGCATCCGCGAAACCCTGGAAGACGCCCGTAGCCTGGTGATTGGCCAGCCCATCGGCAATTACCAGGCTGTCCTCAACGCCATGCGCAGCACCTTCGCCGCACGGGATTCGGCGGGGCGCGGCCTGCAAACCTTCGACCTGCGCATCACCATCCACGCCGTGACGGCAATGGAAGCCGCCCTGCTCGACTTGCTCGGTCAATTTCTGCACGTGCCGGTAGCCGCCTTGCTCGGTGAAGGCCAGCAACGGGATGCCGTGAAGATGCTCGGCTATCTGTTCTATATTGGCGACCGTCAACACACCGATCTGGCCTACCGCAGTGAAGCGGATGGCGATGACTGGACACGCCTGCGCCATGAACAAGCCCTTACCCCACAGGCCATCGTGCGCCTGGCGGAAGCGGCACAGGCCCGTTACGGCTTCAACGACTTCAAGCTCAAGGGCGGCGTGCTGCGCGGCGCCGAAGAAATCGAAGCGGTCACTGCACTGGCCGAGCGTTTCCCCGATGCCCGCATCACTCTGGACCCTAATGGAGCCTGGTCTCTCAAGGAAGCCATCGCCCTGTGTCGCGACCAGCACCGGGTACTGGCCTATGCCGAAGACCCTTGCGGCGCCGAAAACGGCTATTCGGGGCGTGAAGTCATGGCCGAGTTCCGCCGCGCCACGGGCCTGCGCACCGCCACCAACATGATTGCCACCGACTGGCGCGAAATGGGCCATGCGATTCAATCGCAGGCCGTGGACATCCCATTGGCCGACCCGCACTTCTGGACCCTGCAGGGCTCGGTACGCGTTGCGCAGATGTGCCACGAATGGGGCCTGACCTGGGGCTCGCATTCCAATAACCACTTCGACATTTCCCTGGCCATGTTCACCCAGGTTGCGGCTGCAGCGCCGGGGGATATTACCGCCATTGATACCCACTGGATCTGGCAGGACGGCCAGCGCCTGACCCGTGAACCGCTGAAAATTGTCGACGGCCATATCAAGGTTCCGACAAAGCCTGGCTTGGGCGTGGACATCGACATGGACGCCGTGGCCAAGGCTCACGAACTGTACAAAGGCATGGGCCTGGGTGCCCGGGATGACAGCGTGGCCATGCAGTACATGATTCCCGGCTGGAAATACGACAACAAAAAACCCTGCCTGGTGCGCTGAGTCGCTTATTAGAGCGTGGCAACTGCCACAAGGCGCCAGCGATTGGCGCCTTTTTATTGGCCGAAAATTGGATCCAATATCAAATTTCAGGCAAAAAAAAGCCCAAGTAGCTGATGGAAACTTGGGGCTTAAAAATGCATAAACCGTGGTAGGTGAACGCAGGGCGATCTTACCCTATCGTAATAATCAGTAACAAGTGATTCTGCACATTTTATTTCAAGGCAATACTGACCTAAGTCATTAAATAGCCACACTTTTTAAGATTTAGTTGATTTGAAATGGCCATCACGGCACGGATAACGGGTATTTTCAACCCACTTTTGCGCTTGCATTTAATGTGGGAACTGGGCTCGAGCGATTCAGGCGACGCGGTTCAGTTGGTAGACCGCATCGATACCTTCGCGAGCAGGCTCGCTCCCACAATAATGATCAGGCAAACCTCATTTATGTGAGCACAACATGCCCTGTGGGAGCTGGCTTGCCTGCGATTCAGGCGCTGCGGTGTGCCCGTCGAACCGCGTCGATACCATCGCGGGCAAGCCCGCTCCCACAACAAATCAGCCTGCGAAATTGCCGCTCAGCGCCGCCAGCCCACCCTGATAGACCCCGGTAAACAGCTCTTCGGCAGCTTCAGTGCTTACACCTGCCGGGGTGAACTGCCCCGACCAGGTCACACGGGCGCCGTCGCCCAGCGCTTCAACGCGCAAGGTCGCCAGGTAGTCGGTCACCGGAAACGGCGCCTCGACAATGGAGTAGCTGTAGGTCTTGCCGGCATTGTCGAATGTTTGCAGGCGCTCAACGATCACCGTGCCATCCACGGTCTGCAGATGGCGCAAGCGCCCGCCTTCGCCAGCTTCGCTGACGGCAACCAGGGGCAACCAGTCCGGCAGCGAGTTGAAACCACCGATCAATTGCCAGACCTGATCGGGTGAAGCGGGAATATCAATAAATGCGGATGCAGTTGCCATAGGGGCATGCCTCTTTGAAGAAGTGGGGGTTAGTCGAAAACCGGCCTGAAAAAGCTGCGCTCGTAACTCAGGATACAGCGATTATCTTCAGCCAGTTTGAACGCGGCAATGCATTCGGCATCTGTTTTTGAGCGTTCGCGGTAGTCTTCATAGGCTGCGAGGCTGGGGAAGGTAAACATGGCCAGAGCAATGTTATTGGCACCTTCCGAGGGCAGGAAGTAACCGTGATGCTGGCCGCCAAATTTGGCTACCAGCGGGATCCAGACTTTGGCATAGGCCTCGAATTCGGCCAGTTGGTAAGGGTCAATCACGTAACGCAGGTAGCAGGTGATCATCGATGCATTCCACGGGGCGAAAGGAGATCGAGACTAATCTCCAGCCGCCCCGCGGGTCAATTCACTCAAAGTCGATGCAGGCAGTCGTCCTCGGCATAAATGGCGGTGTGCAGGCCGCCGTCAGTATCCAGCCAGGCGCGGTACATGCCCGGCGTATTAAAGCTCAGCACGGTCTCGCCGCCCGGTGTCACGGCGACCACGCCGCCGTTACCACCCAGCTCCTTGAGCTCGCCCTGCACAACTTGCTCGCAGGCGTCTGCCAGGCTCGAACCCACCAGGCGAATGCGCGATGCAATATTGTGGGCCACCACGGTGCGCATAAAGAACTCGCCGTGGCCAGTCGCCGAAATCGCCGCGCTGCGGTCATCCGCCCAGGTGCCGGAGCCAATCAGTGGCGAGTCACCCACCCGGCCGTAGCGTTTGTTGGTGATGCCCCCGGTGGAGGTGGCTGCTGCTACATGGCCGTGACGGTCCAGGGCGACAGCCCCCACAGTGCCGAATTTTTTCTCCACACCTCCCGGCTCCAGCAACACCGTCTCCGGTTGCTGCTGTTGCGCAGCCCACTGGCGACGACGCAAAGGCGTGTCGTACCAGTCATTGCTAACATGTTCGAGACCCGCCTGTTCGGACAGGAACAAGTCTGCCCCGGCACCGGCCAGCAGCACATGCTCGCTGTGCTCCAGCACCGCCCGCGCACCGCATATCGGGTTGCGCACATGATGCACGCCGGCTACGGCTCCGGCTTCCAGGTTGGCCCCGTTCATGATCGCGGCGTCCAGTTCGTGGTCACCGCTGTGGGTAAACACCGCGCCTTTGCCGGCGTTGAACCAGGGGCACTCTTCAAGCTCAACCACACTGGCTTGTACCGCATCCAGACTGCTGCCGCCCTTTTCCAGGACATCGACACCCGCCTTGAGCGCCTGCAGCAGTGCTGCGTGGATCGCCTGTTCGTCTTCGCGGGTCAAAACACCGGGCATCAGCACACCGGCACCGCCATGCAAGGCCATCGCAATGGATTGGGTCATTGGGCATGCACTCCGTGATTGATGATCTGGCTCAAAAAACGTTGGGTTCGAGGTGATTCAGGGGCTGAGAAAAACCGCTCCGGGGGGGCCTCTTCAATGATTTCACCCTGATCCATAAAGACAATGCGGTCGGCTACCTTGCGTGCAAAACCCATTTCGTGGGTCACGCAGATCATGGTCATGCCTTCCTGGGCCAGGCCGGTCATGACGTCCAGCACTTCAGCGATCATTTCCGGGTCCAGGGCCGAGGTCGGCTCGTCAAACAGCATGACCTTGGGTTGCATGCACAGCGCCCGGGCTATGGCGATTCGTTGCTGCTGGCCACCGGATAACTGCGACGGAAACTTGTTGGCGTGGTCGCGCATCTTGACCTTGTCCAGCAAGCCCAGCGCTCGTTCAATGGCCTCAGCCTCGGGCACGCCCAGGTTGGACGTCTGCGGTAACGTGCAGTTTTTCAGCACCGTGAGGTGCGGGAACAGGTTGAAGTGCTGGAAGCACATGCCCACCTGGCGGCGGATGCGCTCAAGCCCCTTGAGGTTGCCGTCAAGTTCCTCGCCCAGCACGACAACCAGGCCCTGCTGGTGTTGTTCCAGCTGGTTGATGCAGCGGATCAGAGTTGACTTGCCGGAGCCCGAAGGCCCGCAGATCACTACTTTTTCCCCGGCATGGACATTCAGCGAGATGTTTTTCAGCACATGGGCATTGCCGAACCACTTGTTCAATTGTTCGATGCGTACCATTGCGGCGGCATCAGCCTTGGGTTTGCTGATCATGAGCGGCTTTGCTCCATACGTTGTTCAAGGTGTCGGGCATAGCGCGACAGTGCAAAACAGATGACGAAGAAGTAGATCGCCAGGAAGACGTAGATTTCGTGGCCGTACTCAACCCATTCCGGGGCGACGGCGGTGCTCATGGCGATACCGACGATGTCCAGTACGCCGACGATCATCACCAGCGTGGTCTCTTTGAACAGGCCGATAAACTGCGTGAGCAAGGGCGCAATGGATTGCTTGAGCACTTGCGGCAAAATGATCTGGCCCATGGTTTTCCAGTAACCAAAACCCAGCGCCATGGCCGCCTCGTATTGGCCCTTGGGCAGGTTCTGCAAACCGCCGCGCAGGGTTTCAGCCATATAGGCGGCGGTAAACAGGATCAGCACCAGTTGCACCCGCAAGAGGATGTCGAAGGCCGAATCCGGCGGCAGGAACAGCTGAATCATCAGCGAAGCCATAAACAGCAGCGAAATCACCGGCACCGAGCGCACCAGCTCGATATAGAGCACGCAAAGCATGCGCACCACCGGCAGTTTCGAACGTCGGCCCAGCGCCAGCAAAATCCCCAGCGGCAGCGCGAAAATCATCCCGGCGGTGCCCAGGAATACTGTCACCAGCATCCCGGCGAACTTGGTCGAAGACACCTCGGGCAAACCGGCACCGCCCTTGAGCAGCCACCACATCACGATCGGCAGCAACGCCAGATACGCCAGCAGCAGGCGACGGTCCAGGCGCTTGAAAAACAGCAAGACAAACGCCGCCCCTGCCAGCACCAGTGCCAGGCTTACCCGCCACTGATCGGCTTGCGGATAGAAGCCGTACACAAACAGGTTCCAGCGTTGGGTAATCGGCAACCAGCAGGCGCCGCCGGGGTTGCAGTCTTTGGCACTGCTGCCGATGAAGGTGGCATCGAATACCAGCCAGTTCAGCGCAGCAGGAATGCACCAGCACAGCAGCGCCAGCACGCCCAGGGTCAGCAGGCTGTGGCCCACGCTGGGGAACAACTGGCTGCGGCTCCAGGCTGCGGCGCGCTGTACCCAGGGCAAGCGCGGCGGTGCCAGCGGGACTGCCAGTGCCTGATTCATTGCGGTCATGTTCAGTGCCCCCTCTGGCCGATACGGTGGTTGTAGATGTTCATCCCCAGGGAGATCACCAGGCTGATCAGGCAGTAAGTGCCCATCACCAGCGCGATGCATTCAATGGCCTGGCCGGTCTGGTTCAGGGTTGTTCCGCCGGTGGACGACACCAGTTCCATAAAACCGATGACCACCCCCAGTGAAGAGTTCTTGACGATATTCAGGTACGTGTTGGTGATCTGCGGGATCATCGGGTAGATGGCCTGGGGGACGATCAACTGGCGCATTGTGGAACCGGATTTGAAGCCGAGCGCCCTGGCCGCTTCGTACTGGCCGCGGTGTACCGACTCAATCGCGCCACGCACAATCTCGGCGATATAACTGGCGCTGTAGAACGACAAGGCCAGGCATAACGCAAGCATCTCCGGCACCAGGGTGATTCCGCCCTTGAAACCGAAACCGCGCTGCACCGGTACTTCCCATTGCACATGGGCATCACTCAAGGCGTACACCAGCACGGGCAGCAGCACAGCCCCGGCCAGCAGCGCGGGCCAGCGCCTGGAAGCAAAACCGCGCCACGGCCCGCGGGCTTCCTTCAAGCGGCAAAACACATAAGCCAGCAACGTGCCCAGCAGCATGAGGAAAAGCCCCCAGCCGACCACACTGCCCTGTTCGAGCCAGGGCAGTGTGAGGCCGTTGTTGTTCAGAAACACCACGCCAAACAGCGAGGCCGAGTGCTTGACCCCGGGCAGCGCCAGCACCAGGCCGTACCACCAGACCAGATGCACCACCAGCGGCACATTGCGCAAAAATTCGATGCAGGTGCCGCTCAGGCGCTTGATCAGCCAGTTGTCCGAGACGCGCGCCATGCCCAGCGCACCTCCCAGCAGGGTCGCCAGCACAATGCTCAGAACCGACACCAGCAAGGTGTTGAGCAAGCCCACCAGATAGGCGCGGGCATAGGTCGCATCCGGGGTGTAATCAATCAGCGAGAAGCTGATGTCATAGCCTGCGCGCTGGGACAGAAAACCGAATCCCGAGGCGATATTGAGGTTCTTCAAGTTCAGCGCGGCGTTGCTGGAGAGCAGATAAAACACCGCGGCAACCAGAGCCAGTACCAGCCCCTGCTGCAGCACGCTCGACAGGCGCAGATTGGGCGAACGATGGGTCGACATCACAGAAATCCCCTCAGCGAATCGGCGGCGCGTACATCAGGCCATGGTCTTTCCAGCTGCGGTTGAGGCCGCGCGGGATGTTCAATGCCGTCTGCTGGCCGAGGTTACGGTCGTAGATTTGCGCGTAGTTGCCGACTTGCTTGAGGGCGCGATAGGCCCAGTCACTGTCCAGGCCAAAGGACTTGCCGATGGTGCCTTCGGTGCCCAGCAAACGGGCGATATCGGTGGATGCGCTCTTGTTGCCACGCAACTCGTCGACGTTATCCGAGGTCACGCCCAGTTCTTCGCCGGTCATCAGGGCATAGGCGGTCCAGGTCACAATATTGCGCCAGACCGTATCACCCTGTGCGACAAAGGCCCCCAACGGCTCCTTGGAAATCACCTCGGGCAGCAGCGCATAGTCCTTGGGGTTGTTCATCAGCGCCAAACGCGCCGCCAGCCCCGAAGAGTCATTGGAAATGGCGTTACAGCGCCCGCGCTGGAAGGCAGCGTAGAGTTCGGGGCTTTTTTCGATGACCACGGTTTTGTAAGTCAGGCCACGGCGGCCAAAATAGTCTTCCAGGTTTTGCTCGGAGGTGGTGCCCGGTGACAGGCAGAAAGTGGCACCGTCCAGGTCGGTGAGTTTCTCGATGCCGTCGGCAGCGTGGGTCATAAAGCCCTGGCCGTCGTAGAACCAGACCGTGGTGAAGTCCACGCCCAGGTTGGCTATGCGTTCAGCGGTCCAGGAAGCGGCACGGGACAGAATGTCGATCTCCCCGGAAGCCAGGGCGGTAAAGCGGTTTTTTGCGGTGGTGGTCAGGTACTCGACCTTGTCTGCATCCCCCAGCACCGCAGCGGCCACAGCGCGGCACAGGTCTACGTCCATACCGGTCCAGCGGCCCTTGTCATCGATCAGCGAAAACCCCGGCTTGTCACCTGCGACCCCGCAGCGCACGCTGCCATGGGCCTTGACCTTGTCCAGCACACCTGCCTGGGCAGCCTGGGCACCGGTCAACAGCAGGGCCAACAGCGGAGCCCCCAGCAAAAGCTTGGCCCTATTCAATTTGTGCATATCATTGCCCTTTTAAAATTCTTCTTGTTATGCCTGTCAACCACAATCCAACGGCAGGTGGCGGTTTAGGTGCACAATAAAGACGGCGGCATGGCGCGGATAGCGGCAATTGATCCACTATGCTGGACGGGCTATCGAATATTGGAATAAGTCTATGAACATTGACTGGTACGAAGATTTTCTCGCCCTGGCCGATACCGGCAAGTTCACGGCCGCGGCCAGCATGCGCAACTCATCGCAATCGGCGCTGAGCTGACGCATTCAATTGCTGGAAGCCCACCTGGGCGCGACCCTGATCGACCGCGAGCGCAACCCGGTGCGCCTGACCGCTGCTGGCGAAGCGCTGCTGCCCAATGCCGTTGAGCTGGTACGCATGGCCCGCGACTGCGAGCAAAGCGTCAAGGTGCTCAACCGGCCGCTGACCTTTGCCTCGCTGCATACCCTGGCGTGCAACTTTTTCCCGGGCTGGATCAGCCAGTTGAACAGCCCGCAGGCGCCGCTGTTCACCCGTATCGACACGGGCTATCGCAGCACCGACGACTACTACATGGCGCTGATGTCCGGGCGCTGCGACTTCATCCTGTTCTATCGCGACACCAAGACCGCACCCTACTCGCGCCAGAGCGAGTTCGAGGTCAAGTCCCTGGGTCATGACGAGCTGTACTGGGTGGCCACTCCGCAACTGGCGGCGCATTGCACCCAGACCGACGAACCGATCCCGCTGCTCAGCTATTCGCGCAGTGCGCAATTGCATGAACTGTCGCGTACCCAGATCAACCGTCACCCCCAGCCTCAGCGTTTGCTGCAGGTATTCGAGGCCACGGTGTCCGAGGCACTCAAACCGATGGTCGCCAGTGGCCAGGGGGTGGCGTGCATGCCCCACAGCATGGTGGCGCCGCTGATTGAGCGCGGTGAACTGGTGCGCGTGTACCCGGACATGGAGTCCGACCATCTGGAAGTGATCCTGGTGCGCTGGCGTGACAACCGCAACCCCCAGGCAGAAGCGCTCTGGCAGCGCCTTTAGCCACACGCACCCCCTTTGTGGGAGCGGGCTTGCTCGCGATGGCAGCACCGCAGTTTGCCTGCCGCACCGTGCGTCTGCATCGAAGGCAAACCTGCTCTCACAGGTTTGGCACTGTTCACATGTCCTGTGCCTTAACCCCGTGAAAATCATATGAGCCTGAGAAGGCTATTGAACCAACCCGACCTGAATCTTTTCCACCACCTCCTGCATCGCCGGTAAAAACCGCCGTGCAGCTTCCTCGACCGGCATGGCCTTGGCGATATACACCAGGTTCAGGCAACCCATCACCCGCTCCTCATGCATCACCGGGATCGCAATCGCCGCGATCTTGCGCTCTTCTCCCCAGTGCGCGTTGTTTTCGCCATAGCCCTTGCTGCGTGTGTGCTCCACCAGTCGCTCGACGAATCGGCGATCCGCCGCCAACGCCGACTGCGAGTCGTCCCGACTGATCATCAACTCGATCAATTCTTCCCGCTCGGCCGGCGGGCAAAACGCAAAGTATGCCCGCCCGGTCGCGGTCATCAGCAAGGGCAAGCGGCGCCCCACCATCGAACGGTGAAACGACAGGCGACTGAAACGGTGAGTGGTTTCGCGAATCACCATCGCGTCGCCATCCAGGGTGCACAGGTCGGTGGGCCAGGCCACTAGCTGGAGCAATTGACCCAGCAAGGGCGCAGCAATCGAAGAAATCCACTGTTCATCGCGAAAGCCTTCGCTCAGCTCACGCACCTTCAGGGTCAACCGGTAGCTGTCATCCGATTCACTGCGGCGCACGTAGCCTTCGGCCTGCAACGTCTCCAGTAAACGACGCACGGTAGTACGGTGCAAACCGCTCTGCTCGGCCAACTGAGCCGTACTGGCGCCCCCGTCAAAACGGTTGAGACCGTTGATCAGTAACAACCCGCGCATTAGGCCCCGCACGGCCTTGTATTCGGTTTCGCTCATGTGTTTCCCATTATTTTTATTGGTAAATCAACGATGTGCACTGAGTGCACCCTAGCAAGGGTTCTCGTTGTTCACCAGCTTCGCGATTTCCATACTGCGCCCAACAAGAAATCCAAAAAAAAGCGCTGTACGGAGATACCCATGAGTTCTGCACCCACTGCTTCCACCTTGGACCTGAGCACCGATATCGCCATTGTCGGAGCGGGTCCTGTCGGGCTGATGATCGCCAATTACCTGGGCCAATGTGGTGTAAACGTCACCTTGGTGGAAAAGCTCGACAGCCTGATCGACTACCCGCGCGCCATTGGCCTGGACGACGAAAGCCTGCGCACATTCCAGGCCGTCGGCCTTGCCGATAACGTGCTGCCGCACACCACGCCCTGGCATGCGATGCGCTTCATGACGCCCAAAGGTCGCTGCTTTGCAGACATCCAGCCCAAGACCGATGAGTTTGGCTGGTCCCGCCGTAACGCCTTTATTCAGCCGCTGGCTGATCGCGTGCTGTTCGAAGGCCTGCAACGCTTTGACAACGTCAAGGTACTGTTCGGTCGCGAACTCGATGGCTTCGAGCAAAGCGACAGCGGTGTGCAACTCACACTGAAAAACGCCGAGGGTCGCAGCGAACGCCTGCAGGCCAAGTACCTGATTGGCTGCGATGGCGGCAACAGCCTGGTGCGGCGCAGCCTTGGCATCAGTTTTGAAGGCAAGACTGCGCCCAATCAGTGGATCGTCGTGGATATCGCCAACGACCCCCTGAGCACACCCCATGTGTACCTGTGCTGCGACCCGGTGCGCCCCTACGTGTCCGCCGCCCTGCCCCACGGGGTGCGTCGCTTTGAGTTTATGGTAATGCCCGGTGAGACCGAGGCCGAGCTGAGCAAGCCCGAAAACATGCGCAAGCTGCTGGCCAAAGTGCTGCCGGACCCGGATCGCATCGAGCTGATTCGCAGCCGCGTCTATACCCACAACGCCCGCCTCGCAGGCCGCTTCCGTCAGGGCCGGGTACTGCTGGCCGGGGATGCCGCGCATATCATGCCAGTCTGGCAGGGCCAGGGTTACAACAGCGGCATGCGCGATGCCTCCAACCTGGCCTGGAAACTGTCACTGGTGATCAAGGGCCTGGCCAATGACCGCCTGCTCGACAGCTATGAGCTGGAGCGCCGGGATCACGCCAAGGCCATGATCGACCTCTCGGTACTGGCCGGCCACGTACTGGCCCCCCCCAAGCGCTGGCAGGGCACCCTGCGCGATGGCGTGTCGTGGCTGCTCAACTATGTGCCGCCGGTCAAACGCTATTTCGTCGAGATGCGCTTCAAGCCCATGCCGCAATACAGCCGTGGCGCTCTGATCGTGCCGAGCGAAAAAGGCTCGCCGGTGGGCAAGATGTTCATTCAGCCCAAGGTACTGACCGACGCCGGTGCGACCGTGCTCCTCGATGAAGTGATCGGCGAGAATTTCGCCTTTATCGCCTGGGGCTGCGACCCGACCTGGGGCCTTACGACGGCGCAGATTGCTCAATGGAAAACCCTGGGCACGCGGTTTATTCAAGTGCTGCCGGATGTCCAGCTCAGGGCCCCGAGCGACGCCGGCAACGACGTGATTCGGGTCGGCGACAGCACTGGCCGCCTGCGCGAGTGGTTCGCCCGCGGCTCATCGTCCATTGCCCTGCTGCGCCCTGATCGCTTCCTCGCCGGGCTGGCCACACCGCAAACGCTCGGCAAGGCCTGCAATGAGCTGGCCCTGGCGCTCAACGTGCAGCCACACATCCAGATGACGCCAGCCGTCAGCAAGGTGGCTTGAGATGAGCGCCTATTTGCACTGTTTGTCACACACGCCGCTGGTGGGCTACGTCGACCCGGCCCCCGAAGTGCTGGCCGAAGTGGACTGCATGATCCGCAATGCCCGCGAACGCATCGCCCGCTTCAATCCGCAACTGATCGTGCTCCTGGGGCCCGATCACTACAACGGCTTTTTCTACGACGTCATGCCGCCTTTTTGCATTGGCATGGCCGCCGATGCCATCGGCGATTTCGACACCGCAGCCGGCCCCCTCGACGTACCCAAAGCCCTGGCCGAAGCCTGCGCCCAAGCCGTCATGGAGGCTGGTATCGACACCGCCGTGTCCTACCGAATGCAAGTCGATCATGCCTTTGCCCAACCCTTGGAACTGTTGCTGGGCGGGTTGCGCACCTGCCCGGTGATTCCGGTCTTCATCAATTCGGTAGCCGTGCCCCTGCCCGGTTTCAAGCGGGCACGACTGCTGGGCGAGGCCATCGGCCAGTGGGCCAGATCACTGGACCTGCGCGTGCTGTTCCTGGCGTCCGGAGGCCTGTCCCATCAGCCTCCGGTGCCAGAACTGGCCAAGGTCGATGCCCGCATGGCCGACCGCTTGATGGGCAG